>JAYVUQ010000973.1:0-3604 GCA_043787785.1 Bryobacteraceae bacterium | reverse complement strand
GCCAATTTTGGCCAGGTAATTCAGTGGTTCGACTTAGGCGGCGCCATTAAGGTGGATGACCAATCGTCAACGGCGGAGTTACTGAAGGAACTAGACTGTATCCAGGGCTTGATGGAGAAAACCGCGAAGCTGAAGCCGGCCGCCGGCGACGGGGCGCGGGCCTCTGCGGCGGAGTTTATTTTGGAAGGTTTGTATTCGCTGAAGCGCATTAGCCGATCTGTCGAGCGAGGCTTTATGAAGGAAAGTAAGTCAACTGGCGAGCCTCCGGCGCCTGAGGAAACGACTCGCCGGAAACGTCAGTTTAACTAAGCTTTCGGGGGAGGTGCTGCGATGAAGTGGAACTATACCAAATACAACGGCGAAGACTTTGGCATCGAGTCTGAGGACCTCATGCGCGCCTTGTCAGAATTTTTTCTCCAAAGCGGCTACGAAATGCAGTTCATGCCCTTTGACGAGTCCAGCTCGAACTCGATGGAAGCGCTGAAAGAGGCCATTCGGCGGGCGCTCGAGTCCGGCGAGTTGTTTGACGAGAATTCCCTGCGCGAAATGCTCGAACGCATGCAAAGCATGTCGCCCGAACAGATGGAGCAGTTACTCGAGCGCTTAGCCCAGCAACTGGCCAACGACGGCTATATTACGGTGGATCAACCAGCCAATTCGCCGCGCGTGGGGCAAGCGGGCGAAGGCGCGCAGCAGAATCAAATGCGAGTGGAGATGACTGATCGGACGGTCGATTTTCTGGGCTACAAGACACTGAAGGACTTACTAGGGTCTTTGGGCCGGGCTAGCTTTGGCGCCCATGATACCCGCGACCTGTCCACGGGCGTCGAAACCAGTGGCGCCTCCAAGCAATATGAGTTTGGCGATACCATGAACCTCGATGTAAGTGAAACGCTCTTTTCGGCTTTCAGGCGAGAGGGTCTTACGCTGCCACTGGAACTCGAGTATCGAGATTTACACGTTCACCAGAGCGAGTATCAAAGCTCCTGCGCCACGGTGGTGATGCTTGATTGCAGCCACTCGATGATCCTTTACGGCGAAGATCGTTTCACGCCGGCCAAGAAAGTGGCGCTCGCTTTGGCCCATTTGATCCGGACGCAGTTTCCCGGCGATAGCTTGCGTTGTGTGCTCTTTCACGATACGGCGGAAGAGATGCGCATTAGCGAACTGGCGCGCGTTCAAGTGGGGCCCTACTACACGAACACCCGGGATGGCCTGATTCTGGCCCAGCGGTTGCTGGCGCAAGAGAAGAAGGACATGAAGCAGATCGTCATGATCACCGACGGCAAGCCGTCAGCGATGACGCTGGAAGACGGGCGTATCTACAAGAACGCCTTCGGGCTTGACCCGATGGTGATCGCCAAGACGCTGGAAGAAGTGGGCCGCTGCAAACGCCAGGGCATCATGATCAACACCTTCATGCTCGCCACTGACTTCCACCTCGTCAACTTCGTGCGCAAGGTCTCCGAGATTTGCCGCGGCAAGGCCTACTTCACCAACCCCTACAACCTGGGCGAATACCTGCTGATGGACTACCTGAACCGCAAGACCCGCGTTGTGCAATAAAATCAAAGTATGAAGTACCTAGCTCTGTCGCTGTTGGCTGTTTCCTTGGGCGCTCAAGCGCCAGTTTTGCCGGAGGGTGCGGGCCACGAGGAGACCGAGAAGCTGTGCAAACAATGTCATGAGTTAGCCCGCTCCATCTCCTTGCGGCAGGATCGCAACGGCTGGCAAACCACGATGGGCAAAATGAACGCCTTCGGCATGAAGTCGACTGAGGCAGAGTATGCGCTGGTGGTGAACTTTCTCTCCAAGCACTATGGGGCCGAAGATGTGGCGCGGGTGAAAGTGAACGAGGCGACGGCGCTCGAACTCGAGAGTGGCCTGACGTTGAAACGCTCGCAAGCCAAAGCGGTGATCGCCTATCGCGAGAAAAACGGCAATTTTAGGAGCCTTGAGGACTTGAAGAGAGTGCCGGGGCTGAACTCTGTTATGCTCGACGCCAAGAAAGAGCGAATTGCCTACTAATATGAAAAAACTGCTACCTGTATCGCTGGTGTTGCTGTTCCTGGGCGCTTGCGCCAAGGCCCCCGAACCGACCGCCGTAAAGCCCAAGTCGGCCTATCTGGTGTACGTCACCAACGAAGGCTCTGGCGATATGACTGTGATTGACCCTGAAGAGCCGAATGCCGTGGCGACGATTCCGTTGGGGAAGCGTCCGCGCGGCATTCACGCCTTGAACGGCATGATCTACGTGGCTTTGAGCGGCTCGCCCGCCGCGCCTCCCGGCGTCGATGAGAGCACGCTGCCGCCGCCCGACAAGTCGGCCGATGGCATAGGCGTCGTCGACATTGCGCAGGGCAAAGTGGTACGCAAGCTTTTCGGCGGGTCCGATCCGGAGCAGTTTGCCTTCAGCCACGATGGCAAGCTGATGTACGTGGCCAATGAGGATGCGGCGGGTTTGAGCGTGATCGACGTGGCGGACGGTAAAGTGTTGTCGACCGTGCCGACGGGTGAGGAGCCCGAAGGCGTTACCGTGAGTCCGAAGGGCGATTTTGTGTATGTGACGTCGGAGAACGAGGGCACCGTGTCCGTGGTGGATACCAAGACGGGCAAGGCCATCAAGAAGATCAAAGTGGGGCGGCGGCCGCGTTCAGTGGCGGTGTTGCCGGACGGATCGCGCGCTTTTGTGACGAATGAGAATGATGCCGCGCTCACGGTGATCGACTTAGTCAAGATGACCAAGCTAAGCACCATCCCGGTGGGTGAGGGATTGAAGCCGATGGGTACCGCCATGACCAAGGACGGCAAGACGCTCTATGTCAGCACGGGCCGGGGCAAGATGGTGATCGTGATCGATACGGCGACCGGCAAAGTAACGGCCAGTTTCGAGGCGGGTCAACGGCCTTGGGGGCTGACATTGTCACCTGACGAGAAGTTGTTGTTTACCGCGAATGGTCCTTCGGGCGACGTGTCGGTAATCGACGTTGCGACGAATCAGGTGATTCGGAAAGTGAAGGCGGGAGATAAGCCATGGGGAGTGATTACGGTTGCCCGTTGATGCGCTACTTACTTTGCATTGTCATCTTACTCAGTGCGTGTACGTCCCCACCCACCAAGCCAATCGGGACGCCGCTAATTCTGGCCACGCCGTTGGGTCTGCCCCGTCTGCGCGTGCCGCCCGACAATCGTCCCACGGCCGAGACGGTGGCTTTGGGTAAGAAGCTGTTCGAAAGTCCGCTGTTATCGGCGGACGGAACTTTGACGTGCGTGACTTGTCATAATCCGCAATTGGCCTTCACGGATCGGCAATCAGTGTCTACCGGCGTCCGGGGCCAAAAAGGCAAACGCAACGCGCCCACAATTCTGAACGCGGCTTATAATGCGGATCAGTTTTGGGACGGACGGGCCCGGACGCTAGAAGATCAGGCTTCTGGCCCAATGATGAACTCGGTGGAGATGGGCCATTCGCTCGAGGGTGTGGAAAAAGGTGTATCTCAGAACGCCGAGATGATGGCCCTCTTTCAGCGCGCCTACGGCCCGCGAGTGAAGATTACGGTCGATTTGATGAGTAAGGCGATAGCGTCTTATGAGCGCACCCTGG
>JAYVUQ010000972.1:0-3432 GCA_043787785.1 Bryobacteraceae bacterium | reverse complement strand
CGAACGCGATGTGGAGACGCAGATTCCCGACAAGTCCACGAAGATCGTACTCTACTGCGGCGGCGGCTTCCGCTCCGCCCTGGTCGCCGACAACCTGCGCAAGATGGGCTACACTCGCCCCATCACCCTTGACGGCGGCTGGCGCGTGCTGAAGGATTCGGGTTTGCCGCTCGAGTAAGTCTCAAGGCCCGCTTACTGCGTGCGCGGCTGGGGCGCTAGTCCACCACGCTGGCCCAGCCACGCTTCGACAAATCCCAGTAGAGATAGGCTCCCGCAGCCAAGCCCACTATCAGCATGGAGGCTCCTTGACCAAAAGAGCCCAGTAGGATCTTGCCCACGCCAAACAGGCAACCATAAATGAGAATGCAGCCCGCCAGCCAGCACAATAGATCGTGTCCGCTGGCCCCGCCCTTTTGGCACTCCGGCAATTGGCGCGCAATCGGACCCCAGCCAAACACCGACGGGTGCGTCTTCCGGTAGAACGCCTTCAGCACGCGCTCATCTTCCGGCTTGGTGAGAAAAGTCACCGTCAACCAACCCACGGTGGTGATGGCCGTCGTGTAGATCATGATCCACGCAAAATCGCGCGGGTCATCGCCATTCAAGGACGTACCCAACTGCAGATACAGCGAAGTGGCCGCGGCAAAGATCATGGCCGATACTTCGCTCCACGCATTGATGCGCCACCAATACCAACGCAACAGCAATACCAGCCCGGTGCCCGCCCCAATGGCCAGTAAATACTTCCAGGCCGCCTCGATTGAGTTGAGGTTGTAAGTCACGACAATCGACACGAGTGTAATCAGCACCGTCGCCGCTTGCGACATCCGCACATAGTGGGCGTCCGATTCGTTGGGCTTCATGAACCGCCGGTAGAAGTCATTTACTAAGTAACTCGCCCCCCAATTCAATTGCGTAGCGATGGTGGACATGTAGGCCGCCGCAAAAGCCGCCAGCATCAATCCGCGCAAGGAAGGCGGCAGATACTCAATCATCACCTTCACATAGCCGGTCTCTTTGTCGACTAAGTCAGGGTAAAGCACCATCGAAGCCAGCGCGGTCAGAATCCAGGGCCAAGGCCGGATTGCGAAATGGGCGATGTTAAACCACAGCGTCGCGAGCAGTGAGTGCCGCTCGTCCTTGGCGCAGAACATGCGCTGGGCCACGTAGCCGCCCCCGCCGGGCTCAGCACCCGGGTACCAGCTAGCCCACCATTGCATGCCGATAAAGACGCAAAAGCTCACGAGCGGCATCCAGGTGGAGTCGAGGTCTGGAATCATGTCGAGCGAAGAGCCATGGCCACGCGCCGCGTCCAGCACCGCGAGTTTCGCTTTCATCGCATCGAGGCCACCCACGGCTGACACGGCTACGGCGGCCAGCACGATCACCATGCCCATCTTGATCACGAACTGGAAGGCATCGGTGACCAGCACGCCCCACAGACCAGAGAGCGCGGAAATAAAGGAGGTAACCGCAATCAGGCCAATCACCACCAGCAGCGCCTCGGCCTTTGAAATACCGAGCACCAGCATCAGAATCTTCACCATGGCCAAGTTCACCCAGCCGAGAATGATGCAGTTAATGGGCAGGCCCAGGTAGATGGATCGAAAGCCCCGCAGAAAGGCGGCGGGCTTGCCGGCGTAACGAATTTCCGAAAACTCAATGTCCGTGGTGACGCCGCTGCGCCGCCATAAGCGAGCAAAAAGAAAAACGGTCAGCATGCCCCCGGCGATGTAATTCCACCAGATCCAATTGCCGGCAATACCGTTTTTCGCCACTAACCCGGTGACGACCAGCGGCGTGTCGGCGGCGAACGTCGTGGCCACCATGGAGGTACCGGCTAGCCACCAGGGGACGTCGCGCCCGCCCAGGAAGAACTCGCTCGTGTTCTTCCCGGCGCGCGCCTTGTAATAGAAACCGATGCCGATGTTAAACGCGAAATAGAGGGCCACGACGGCCCAGTCGAGAAAGGTTAATTGCACCTGCCTATTGTAGGCTTACTGAGGTGTAGGCTTACTGAGGTGTAGGCTCACTGGGGAATCAGCCGCGTCGCCTGCCGGGCCACCAACATCCACTTGCCACCAGACTTGCTCCACACCTGAAGGATGTTCAGCTTCAGCGTAACCGGCTTGCCGTCCTGCGTGCTCTGCGTCGTCACGAATCCGCGAACCGCGGCAGTGTTGCCATGGATCGTAACGGTGGGGGCCGGATCATAAACCAGGCGATTCTTGGCTTTCACCATGGCGGCCACCGCTTCGGCCCTGTTCTCGAGCTTGGCATTCGAGTGGCTGTACATCAGGTCTTCGGCCATCAACGCGCCAATGGTGGCGCCATCACCTTTCTGTATGGCAGCGGCTAGGCTGTCCACATTGGCCAGAACTGCCTTCTGGTCCGGGGTCATATCCGCGGCAAGGGTCGCCGCAAGGGCTAGGGTTAAGAGAATGTTCTTCATGGAGCCTCAGCATATCGCGTTTCAGGGCTGAATGCTCACATTCGGTTCATCCAGCTAAAAGGGAAAGTATAGTTCGGACGGCTAAGCTCTGGTCACGACCTGCTGTTTTACAAGTGCGGCGCCATTCTGATTTTCAATAATCTTGAACACCGGCGTATTCATCATCGTGTGCATGTAGCAATGGTGAACGGTTAGGAGCAAGTCTTGTAGAGTCCGATCGAATTCGATCGCCTTGACGTTCAACCCGATGCGTTTGCGCTCATCGAACTCGATGTGTCTGTCATGCCCTTTGTTACCGCTGTAGTCAGTCAGCTTCTTGACGATGCCTTGGGCTAATTTCCGAGCGCCAGGCAAGCCCTTAAACATTCCAGCTTGCAACTGGTGAGACACGGACTTATTTGAAGAACTGATGGCGTTTTCGCACTGGCTAAGGAAAGTGGGATGATATTGGCCGATAATTGCCTGCCAAACAGGGGTTACGTTCGCATCATTCTTGATCTCCTGAAGCGCGCGCTGAAACTCTTAGATAACTCCATACGCTGGGAATCCATTGAGGTGCGGGCAATCGGGCCCAAATTCGCGTGCTTCTCTGACATCAGAAACTCTTTACAGCAACACGCCATGATGGTTCCCGCCGACATCGCCATTTGTGGGATCAAGGCACGAATGTTGTTTTTGAACATTTTTTGTAAGTAGCCCATGATCGATTGGGTCGCAGCTATTCCACCACCAGGAGTATGCAGAACTAAATCGAGGCCCCAAGTTTCTATCCAAACCGTGAATGGCCATCATAAAACCATTCTTGTCCTCGTCGTTTATATCGGACTGGATCTCGGGCTTCGAGAGAAAACCCGAGTAGCAGGCTATTACGTTTTGCCCAGTATGCTTGTGGAGTTCGTCTAAGACTTTCGCCGTCCATTGTCCTTAGCTTTAGCCCCACGCAACGTTTCGGCATTAACTTCTCCTAGGACTTGTCCCCA
>JAYVUQ010000971.1:0-3880 GCA_043787785.1 Bryobacteraceae bacterium | reverse complement strand
GGATGGAGAAATCAAGATCGCCACCACCTTCGACTTAAAGTCGAGCGGCGAAACCCTCACGGGCACCGTCGTCACCGCTGGCCCGCGTCCGGGTAGTGTCGAGATCATGGAAGGCAAGATCGCCGGTGGCAAGTTCTCGTTCAAGACGAAGCAGACCACCAAGAAGGGCGAGATGATTAACGTTTGGGAAGGCACCGTGGATGGCGATTCCTTGAAGGGCACCCGCGTTCGCGAGGGTGGCAATAATTCGACTGAGTTCACCGCCAAACGCGCTATGTAACTCTAGTTTTTGCGGAATGCCCGGGTGTGCCTCGCGAAGGCCATCCGGGCTTTTTATTAGTTACTTACGTAGCATAAACTCATTAATTAGTTGAGAGTATTGAGGAGCCGGAAACGCAGCTTTCCGTGCGCTTCGCGAAGGGCAACCTCAACCTTTGCCTGAGATTCGGCCCGGGCGAAGATGAAGCCCGGATAGCTGTTGCCTTCGGGCAGTGTGACGAGTCGTTCACCTTCTTTGGCCGTGATCAGAACCTCCGTCACGTGCGCCACCGACGTGGCCTCCCGCACCCCATCCACGCCCTCCAGCACGCCTGACCCTGGCACCGGAATCATCATCACCCCGGACGCGCCGCCGTCGAGTTTCACATCCCCTGCTTGCCCCCCCCTAGTAGCGAACAGGGCGGCGCGAAGAATCACTTCTTCGAGCGGCTGGCCTTCATTGAAGGTGAGGGCCCGGGCGCAAAGCCCTCCGATGGGCCTCCCAGCCACCTCGAGCACCCAGACGCCTTCCGAATTCACGCGGCATTCGCCGTGCAACGGACCGTCGGATAAGCCTACAGCCATCACGGCGCGCTCCATGGCCTCGACGATTCGGATTTGGGTCGCCGGGCTGGCGCGCGACGGCGTAATGTAGATCGTTTCTTCAAAGAATGGCCCTTCGAGCGGCTCAGGCTTGTCGAAAATGGCGAGCACTTGCAGGTGCCCCTTCGTCAGCAGTCCTTCGACGGCAAACTCCTGGCCGGGGATGTAGCTCTCCACCTGAATGAAGCGATCGGCCTCATCGCGCCGTTCGCGGATTTCGCCCGAGTCGAGTAGTTTGGTGATCCTGGCCCAAGCTTGTTCGAACTCGGAATCGTTATTGGCGCGAATGACGCCGCGGCTGCCGGAGAGGGCGAGCGGCTTAAGGACGCAGGGATAGGTGCGGCGGACAGTCTCGGCGCTCGGTCCTACCGGGAAGCGCTCGAAGTGCGGCGTCAAAAGGCCAGCCTCGCTGAAGGCTTGGCGGGCCAGGTGCTTGTTCTGGCTTTTTTGAATGCTCTCCGGCGAATGGAAACGAAGCCCTAGTTTTTGGGCAGCCAGGGCAGCGAGATAGAGCGGCCGGTCAGCGACGGCGACGATGCCATCAGCCGGTCCTTCAATCGCCGCCAGCGAGCCTACGGCATCGTCAAAATGCACCGGCACGGCATGATCGCCCCAGGGGTCATCGAGGATGTGGCAACGGTCGGTGACGAGTTGGACATCAATGCCCAGGCGGCGGGCCGCGTTTTCAAAGACGCGGATCTGGTAGCCGAGCTTGGCGGCAAAGAGGAGCAAGCGCACCTTCTTATGCTGTCATGCTTCCACGCCGTCGCGGGTTGGCTACGCAATCGCAACAATCTGATGGAGAGTCTTGCACGCCCGCTCGAAAACGTCCACCGGAACTTGTTTCCAATCGTGGGGCTTGACGGCGCGAGATTTCCAATTGAACGATTTCGGGTGATGGGCCAGAATATAGCTTGTCCTAATTTCCCTGCCCCGCGAACTCGATGGCGAAGGGGTTCGTCTCGTTGAAGGCGGCGGTGGTCATTGGTAGCCCGATGACGATGCCCGTCCGCTCGTTGAATGACTTCGGAGACAGGACTAGCAGTGGGTGAATGTCTCGCATTTCGCGCCCGGATTGGGGATTGCAATCAATCCAAATCATGTCGCGGCGTTCCGGCACCCATGTGCGCGCGGGCATCAGAGCGCCTCTTTCCCGATTGGTGTGGTGGGCATCGCCTCGCCCCGATGCTGTTCCGGATCGAATAATGCGAGTCCTGGGCGAGCGTAAAGTGTAGCTCACCAGCGAGCGTTACCAGCACTCCGGACTCTTGAGCGGAAACCTGGACCGGTTGCCCGGCTTTCAACCGCGCCGACCGGGCTACGGCGGATGGTTCGAACGGCTAGGCTGTTGCCCCATTTCTGTACGGTCAAGACAGGTTCTCTTATCATGGTTTGTATCGACAAGTATCTACGTTCGGTTGGCGGGAGTGCTATTATTCGCCAAAGGCGGGCATCGGGCTGACTCTATTGTTGCCAGCGGCAGCTGTCGAAGTCGAGCCAATGGCCTTGGTCCGTACGGTGACCGGGCCGAGTTCGTCGGAAACGGACAAGTGGAAATCTCTATAAAGTGATTCAGGGGAATGCAAAGTGGCTCAAATTGTCAATTCGCGATGTGTATTGGCGGTACGCGACCTGCAGGTATCGACGCACTACTACGTTGATGTTCTCGGCTTCAGCCAGGATCCGATCAACGCCGAGGGATGGAGCTTTCTGACGCGCGACAACTTCCGGGTCATGTTGGGGGAGTGCCGGGACGAGAAACCGGCAACCGAACTCGGCGATCACTCGTATTTTGCCTATTGGAACATTGACCGGGTGGACGAGTTCTACAACGAGGTCGTTGCCAAGGGAGCGCTCGTCACGTCCAAACCGTCGAATAAGCCCTGGGGGCTTCGGGAATTTGGCTTACGCACCCCCGATGGCCACCGCATCACATGTGGCGAACTCATCAAACTGGTTTAGTGCTTTCATAGCTTGTATCAGACAAGGATGTAGGTTCGGTTGGCGGGCGGGCGATCATTCTCCGAAGGCGGGCATCAGGCCGGCGCTGGAACGCTGCCAACGGTAACTGTCGAAGTCGAGCCAATGGCCATTGGTGCGCACGGTCACCAAGCCCAGTTCGTCGGTACGCAGCGTGACGATGCCGCGTTCGGACAGGCGCTCGGTGATGCGAGGATGCGGGTGGTGATAGCGGTTGCCCCGGCCGACGGAGACGAGAGCAACGCCAGGCTTTAGGCGGTCGAGCCAGGCTTCGGAAGTGGAGGTGCGGCTACCGTGATGACCCACTTTGAGAACATCAATGGTGGGGAGGTCCCATTCGGCAAGTAGTCGGCGCTCCACTGGCGCTTCCATGTCGCCGGTGAGAAGGAAACGGCGACGCCCGTAGGTAACCAGCATGGCCAGCGAGTCGCTGTTGTGGGCTTCGGGGGTCGGCTCAGCAGTGGCCAAGGGGGCCAGGATGTTGAATTGCACTTGCCCGGCGCGGAACTCGTCGCCTTCACGAAGAGTCTTGATGCGGGTGCCTTGGCGCCGGGCGGCATCGACCACGGCTTGCCAGTCCGCGCTGGCCGTGGGCATGAGGCCGGTCCAGATCTCGCCAGGGTGAAAGTTCTCGATCAAGGCCGCTAAGCCCCCCATGTGGTCAGCGTGGGCGTGGGTAAGAACCAGGACGTCCAGGCGGCGGATGGAACGGGTCCAGAGGTAGGGCGAGATGACGTCTTCGCCGGTGTTGATGCCTCCGGTGCGGCGTCCCGATTGCGGCCGGAAGCTGGTGGCGAGCCCTCCAGCGTCAATGCCCAGCGTGCGGCCATCGGGCAGCACCATCAGCAGACCATCGCCTTGCCCGATGTCCATGGCGGTGAGTTCCAGTTCGCCTGGGTGTACTTGGGGTAAAAACGGATGCGTGAGCAGCAGCGCGAGCGCTGCGAGGGCGACGCACCAAGCCGGGCCACGCCAGCGATTTAACCGCAGTGCCACCGCCAAGCCAGTGAGCGACAAGGTGAGCATCACGGCCAACCAC
>JAYVUQ010000970.1:0-4024 GCA_043787785.1 Bryobacteraceae bacterium | reverse complement strand
GCGGGTTGGGCCCTGGCCGACGGCTCCACCTTCAGCCTCTCCCCCACCGCCACCGTCACGGCTGACCCGTCCATCACGTCCATCACGGCTTCGGTAACGCTAGAGCACACGATCCTGCTTTACTTTTACGATTGCCCCAATCCGCTCATCCGTTGCCAAGGCAGCAACGGCCAAGTGACCGTGAACGGGCAGATCTATTACGGCGGCACGCAACTATGGATTTCCGCCGGGGCCACCGTCACCATTGCGGCCGAGCCCTACGCGGGCTTCGTCTTCGGTGGCTGGAGCCAGGCCTTTGGCCCGGATCTTGACCGGAGACCGCTCCAAACGTTTACCCACGACCGGCCACGCAATGTCTTCGCCCGCTTTGACGGCGCTAAGCCCGTGCGCCTAGAAACAGTACCTCCCGCTCTCACCGTTTTGGTGGATCGCGCGCCGATCAAGACTCCCGCCGATGTGGATTGGGCCTTTGGCACTCCGAAGCTTCTTGGCGCGGTGAGCCCGCAACGCGACGCTTTCGGCGCTCTGTTTGTTTTGGACGGCTTCGATGGCCTGCCCAAGGGCCAGAACGTGCTCTATACCCCCGGCGTGGGCCAGAACGGCGCAGTCACCGTTACCGCACGTTTCATTCCCGGTGCCGCCTTTAATATTTCCACGAGTCCGGTGGGCTTGAAAGTCAGAGTACAAGGCTCGGACAATCCCGTGGGCTACAACTTCTACGCTGGCGTCAATCGCAAAGTCGATATTGATGCACCGCTCGAACAAGTGGACTCGAATGGCCGCAAGTACGTCTTCGATGGCTGGAGCAATGAGGGCCCCGCGGCGCAATCGGTCACGGTACCCGAAAAGGGCATCAACCTGATCGCCCGCTATCGGAAGCTGCTCCGCCTGATTGTCGACACGCGGCCCTCCGGCTACATGCTGAACGTGGACGGTGCCCGGTGCCTGACGCCCTGTGTGCTTGATCGTGAGAAGGCCGGCGCGGTCCAGGTCTCGGCCGCCCCGATTGTGGCTTTGAGTAACGAAGTGAGCCGGATGGAGTTTGCGGGTTGGCAGGATGGCGAATTGGCTGCCGAGCGCTCTGTCGTTTTCGATGCGGACGCCAAAACGGTGATTGCCACCTATCAGTCCGCCCACCGGATTTTCGTGAGCGCCAACCCCGAAAAGGCTGCCCGTATTACCTTCTCGCCCGCCAGTCCAGACGGCTTCTACCGCTTCGGCACTAACGTCACGATGAGCGTCGAATCGCAACCCGGCTACCGCTTCCGCCGCTGGGAGGGCGACTTATCGGGTACCTTCGCGAACACCGTGCTCGCCGTGACAGGGCCCAGACAAGCCACGGCCAACTTTGACATTGTCCCCTTCGTTGACCCCGCGGGCGTGCGCAACGCGGCGGGCGTAACGCCAGAACCCGGTGTCTCGCCCGGTTCGGTAGCCGCCATTATCGGCACCAGTCTCGTCGACCGCACCGAGCAAGGACCCGCTAGCCCCTTGGCGCAGACTCTGGCTGGAGCGGTGGTCCGGCTCGGTACCCGTCTGTTGCCCTTGTTTTGGGTATCGCCCGAACGTATTGATTTCCTGGTTCCGTCCGATCTCGAACCCGGCACCTACCGGGTAACGATTCAGCGCACAGGACAGCCGGAAGTGATCAGCGAAATGCTGGTCGTACGCAACGCGCCCGGCCTCTTCACCCGTGACGATAGTCCGGTGGGGGCCACGCCGATTGCGGTGGCGATCCGCCCCAACAACACCCAAGTGACTGCCGATTCGCCGGCCGTAGCCGGAGAGACCATCACCTTGTTAGCCACTGGCAGCGGCCCTTACGACCTGCTCTCCCCGGACGGCTTCCCGCTACCCGATTTCTTTACTTACCGGCTACTGGACGGCGCGCAGGTTTTGCTGGGAGACCTGACGATCGACCCCACCTTCGCCGGGGGCCGCGCCGGGCAAGTGGGCGTCAATGCCATCCGTTTCACCGTACCCACCGCGGCGTCGGGGCTATCGCTCAACCTGCAACTGCGAGTAAATGGCCGGCTGAGTAACGCCGCTGTTTTGCCAGTGCGTTAACCCAATTGAAACCCATGCGCGCGCCAATTCTGCCACGATAGTGGAGGGCGCTGACGCGCGCTGGTATGACCGCAAAGATATTTCTCAAGCTAATCGCCGCCGTCCTGGTCGTCCTGATCATCACGTTGTTAGCGGTGGACATCATGGCCTCGCGGATCGCCGAATCTTCCTATGTCGACACGCTCAGCCGTGAACTGGCCGGAAAGTGCCGGATCCTCGCGCTGGCCGACCTGACGTCAGACAAGTTTCAGGCTTTCGCCAAAGCAGCCGGCGGTCGGCTCACCTTGGTGGCGCGCGACGGTCGGGTATTGGCCGATTCCGAGAATCAGCCGGAAAAAATGGAAAACCACCGGCTGCGGCCAGAAGTCGCGGAGGCCTTGCAGGGACAAGTGGGAACCAGCCGCCGGGCAAGCCCGACGATGGCGGGGATCCAGTTTCTCTACATCGCCGTCCCAGTGGACGCGGGTGCCTTGCGACTAGCCGTACCCATGCGTAGCATCGAGGTACAGGTGAATGCGATTCGCGTTCAAATGCTGGGCGCTACCATGTTGGCTTTTCTGCCCGCTATCCTGATCTCCGCCTTCTTTGCGCGCTATTTTTCGGCGCGGCTGGGCTCGATTATTGAGTTCGCGCACCAACTGGCGCGCGGAAATTTTTCGGCGCGCCTGGGTACCACCAGCGGCAACGAATTCGGCATCCTCGCCGCCGGGCTGAACGACACGAGCGAGAAGCTGCAGGAGATGTTCGAACAGTTACAAAAAGAACACGTCGAACTCGAGCGGTTGGAGCGCATCCGGAAGGACTTCGTCATCAACGTCTCGCACGAGTTGCGCACGCCGCTAGCCTCGATTCAGGGCTATGCCGAAACGCTGCTGGATGGGGCGCTCGAAGATCCAGACCACAATAAGCGCTTTGTCCAGATCATCCGGCAGAACGCCGAACGGCTGACGCGCCTGACAGCCGACTTACTAACGCTGTCGCGGGTGGAACTGAAGAGCCAGCGTTTTAACTTTGCCTCTTACTACGTCAACGGCTTACTGGACAACGCGCGGGACTCGATGAAGCCGATGGCGGACAAGCAATCGATACGGCTCCACATGGCCTATGCCCAAGCGGACACGGAGGTCCTTTGCGACTCCGAGGCCATGCATCAGATCCTAGCCAATCTGGTGGACAATGCCCTGAAGTACACGCCAGCGGGGGGCACGATCACGATCGGCGCCAAGGAGCTGAGCGGCGAGGCGGTAGAGGTACGGGTGTCCGATACCGGCGTTGGCATTCCGGAGGAAGACCTGCCCCGCTTGTTTGAGCGCTTCTACCGGGTGGACAAGGCGCGGTCGCGGGAACTGGGTGGCACGGGCCTGGGCCTCGCGATTGTCAAACATTTAACCCGCTCGATGGGCGGCGACGTGCGGGTTGAAAGTGCTTTGGAAAAAGGCTCGACGTTCTATTTCACGGTACCGGTGCATGATTTGGGGTTATCGCCCGAAGAGGCGATTCAACCGCATTTAACAGTATTATAAAGGGATCGTAACTGACCTGTAACTTGCACGCGCTATGGTCGAAGGAGATAAAGTATGAAAAAGATTGTTCTCATTGAAGACGACACCGATCTGTTCGCGTTGCTCAAGTATAACCTCGAAAAAGAGGGTTTTCAGATGGCGGGTTCGCAGACCGGTAAAGGCGCCATCGAGCTTTGCCGACGGGAGCGTCCCGACCTGATCCTGCTCGATATCATGCTTCCCGATTCGGATGGCCTCGATATCTGCAAGGGCATTCGCAGCCATCCCGAACTAGCCCATGTGCCGGTGATCTTCTTAACCGCCCGGGCCACGGAAACCGACCGCATCGTCGGCCTTGAATTGGGTGCCAATGACTATATCGTAAAACCGTTCTTTGTCCGCGAGTTGATTGCGCGAATTAAGATCCAATTCCGCAGCCAGGGCGCGCCGCAGCG
>JAYVUQ010000969.1:0-4573 GCA_043787785.1 Bryobacteraceae bacterium | reverse complement strand
CCGGGACGGTGATACGGCATACAAGCCTTTCTTTTCTGAATCGCAAGAACTTGACGAGAGTGCAGAAGAAATTGTGGTTGCTGGGCGGAGGCTATGAGGCTAGTCTTCAAGTTGCGACCTGGGCCTTTCGTGTGATTGACCGGAGGTGGAAGACGAGATTCAGCGTTTATGGCTGGGGTTACTATTTTGGCAACTATCGGCCTGCGATCTGGCTCCCCGCACGAATGTATGCGTGGGTTGCGGATCTGGCCACAGCGCCCGAAAGCTGCAAGGTGACGGCCTGTTACGACTGGGATTTCTGGTTCAGTCCTACAGTTGTCCTGATTGCGGCAGCCGGAATCTGTTTACGCCTGACCAAAGCTAAATGTCATTTCTTCTTCTTCAAATTCGAAACCGCCCGCCGATTCTCTTCGCCATCGACAATCAGCCGGTCGTTGTTGGCGAACCACACCAGGCTCTTGCCCTCGGTGGTTCGTTGGGGCACACCGGCGAGTGAGTCCACCATGCGGGGCCGGGTGCCTTCGAGCACCAGGCGGGCCTCGCCGACGTAGTATTCGCCGTGGTCGCCCCAACCTTGCCTGGACTGGGTATCCTTGGTTTCCACAATCTCCACCTTGCCATCGGCGAAAGCCTTTTCGAGCCCGCCGTTGGGGCCCTCCCAGTTAGACTGGGTATTTTCATTCGAGGATAAATAGGCGCGAATTTCCTGGCCCTTCACCTGTAAGCCGGGCCGAGTGAGTAAGACTCCGCCGCCAAAATAATGGGCGAACTGATCTTTGTCGGAATAGAGTAACTCAGGTGATCGAACAATTGTAAATACCTGCCCACTACTTTTCGGCGCTTGTTTATCGAGTAACTGGCTCACTACCTGACCATGGGCTTTCAATACCTGAGCGGGCCGGTCAATATCGATGCGATTGGCGCTGAGCCGGTTGGCCCCTTGCCACATCACGGCGCGGCCCTCGTAGCGCACTTGCGTATTCTTGGCCGTGGAAAACATCTGGTTGGCGGTCGCCCGTACTGGCTCATTGCCGCTCATCAGGCCGGACGCATTCGCTTTCTGCTCTCCTTCGCGCACGCTGCGCACTTGCCCGGTGGCGGAAAAGTCCCCGGACTTCTGGTCCAGCAGAATCGCGTCGGCATCGGTTGAACCGCTGGGGTCCCAGACGCGCGCCTTGCCGGTGAGGTTGATTTCGTTTTTGGCCTGCTCCATCGTGGCGCGCTCGGCTGTGGCTTGGCGGGTTCCTTCCTGATAGCGGAAATCTACCCATTGCTCGAGCTTGGTTAACTCGCCGGTGGTGGGCGAAAACGATGCGGCGAGGTGGGTGGAGGAGGTGAGCACGGGCACGCCAGGAGTCTTTGGCACCGGCGACTGGGCGGGTTCGGTGCGCGTCGTCGAGCTTACGCTGGTGAGTTTTTCGAGCGTGTTTTTGACGCCGTAAGCCATCTGAATGCGTTCGCCTTCCAGACGCCGCTTGCGCTGGGTGGGCTGGTTGGGGAGTAACTCAATCACGCCCGGATCATGGGTCTCCATGCGCTCGATCTCCTCGCCGCCCGGCCGCATCTTCATCTCAATGGACTCGCTGGTAAGCACCTTGGTTTCGGCCGGCGGGATCTTTTCGCGTGGTACCGGCTTCGACTCGAGGCGCGCCTTGCCCTGGGCAAAGGCCTTTTCGAGAGTGCTCTCTTTGTCGGTGGCCAGGAAGTCGAGTTCCACGCGCGCGGCAGTCATTAGCGTGCGTTCGCGCTCGTTGGCCGAAGCCAGATGGGCCGTGCCATTGCCTTCTACCTTTTGGGCCTGTCCCTTCTCGTTAAAGTCAATGTGCAAACCGTCGGCGCCATATTCGAGCGTGCGCCCCTTCTGCTTGTCGGTACCCATGGCTTTGCTGGCATCCACGCGGCGGACGATGCCTTTTTCCAATTCCACGATTGAGTCCTGCGCATTGAGCACCAGATCTTCGCGGGTGAGTTTGGCCCAGGGCTTCAGGTAAACCTTGCTCTCGAGTTCTTTATAGAGGGCCTCGCCGGCTTCGACGCGCATGGTTTTGGCGCCGTGCCAGGTGAGTTCGACGGCACTGCGCAAGGTGAGTTCCCGGAGGTTGGGATCGTAGTCGGCTCCGACCGCCTTACCTTCACCGAGCCCGAACTTGAACCACACGGGCTTGTCAGTGGAGGCGCGGTTGGAATCGAGTTCGAATCTCACGCCGGAGCTTTTAATTTCGAGCACCCGGTTGGGCTTGGGCCCGCCTTCGGGAATGCCCATCGAGATGCGCACGTCGCCTTCGGAATAGAGCACCCGGTCGCCTTTGGTGAAGCGGGCTTGGGCGCTCTCTACCAGGTCATACTTGGTGCCGGTCGGGTCGTAGAGCAGTAGTTCGAGGCCTTCGAGTTCGGTGCTGGGAGGATCCTTGATTTCGCGAAAGCTGGAGGCGCGGATGAGGGCTTTGGGCTTGTCGCCCTGGTTATTCGCCCACTCCCATTTGGAGGCTTTGGCGGAAAGGCCGGTGGAAAGCGGCGCGGGCTTCGCGGGGGCATTGCGCTTCAAATCGCCCTTTTGACGCAGGTAAGAGTTTCCGACGGAGAGAACGATCCCCAGAATCGCAATCACCAATAGCCAAGCGAATCGCCGCATTCACTTATCACCTTACCAGAATGAACCTCGCCGCACCCGGGCCATAGGTCGAAAGTGAACAAAAATAAGCAACTTAGCGAGTTGATACGCAATGAGCGGGAATTTTGCGCTATACTCAGAAAGTTCGTTTCTCTCCGCCGCCCGGGGCTTCGGCTTCGCGGGTAGCCACACAGGTTTGGACCCTTATGTTTAAGTTCTATGTTTTTTAAGATCAGGGAACTTGAATTAAAGCCCAACCGGTTTGAGGTCGCTTTTGCGCCTGGAGATGTTGATCTCATGGATTCTGAGCTTCATCAGGTGGGGCCATTAACCGCGCAGGGAATTGCAGAATTCCTCGAAACGGTGGATGAAATCCACGTCAATGGGACGTTCCATGTTCGCGTGGACAAGGCCTGTGACCGCTGTGTGGAGCCAGCCAGTATGGAGATTGACCGGAAGTTCGACCTTTACTATCGCCCAGCAGACCAGCTTGAGGGCGGGGTAGAGGTGGGGCTGAAGATTACGGATAGCGATATTGGCTTTTACGAAGGTGAAGGCGTTTCGTTAATTGATATTTTACGGGAGCAGATTTTGCTGGCTCTTCCGGTGCAATTGGTGTGCCGTGCGGAATGCCGAGGTTTATGTCCGATTTGTGGCATTAACTTGAATGAGCAGGACTGTTCCTGTGTCGCGCCGGCGGTGGAAAGCCGTTGGGGAGCGCTCAAAGGTTTTAAAGTCAACTAGTAATAGTTGAGAGCAGTAATTTATAGAAGTACGGATCGAAATCCATGCCAAATCCAAAAAGACGTCACTCTCAGCGCCGCACCTCTACCCGCCGCGCTCACGACGCCCTGCGCGTCCCCGGCCGCAACGATTGTCCCCATTGCTTTGAGCCGAAGCTGCCTCATCGTGTTTGCCCCAAGTGCGGCAAGTACGGCAAGGCCGGTCGCGAAGTAATCGAAGTCGCCGAAGCCTAAACGCTGGGTTCATGCTGACAATAGCCGTCGACGCCATGGGCGGGGATCATGCCCCGAAGCCCGAGGTTGAGGGCGCAATTCAGGCGGTCGTCGAACACGACGTTCGCATTATTCTCGTCGGTCAGGAAGACGTCCTGCGGCGTGAATTGGCGCATCATCAAGCCGATTGGGAAACCCTTCCCATCACCATTCACCACGCCAGTGAAGTGATCACGATGGAGGACAGTGCCGCAAAGGCGATGCGCTCCAAAAAGGACTCTTCGATCCGTGTTGCCTCCCGGCTGGTGCGCGAAGGCACTGCGCATGGATTGGTGTCCGCCGGCAACACCGGTGCCGTCATGGTGACCGCCAAAACTGTCCAAGGCATGGTCTCGGGCGTTGACCGTCCCGCCCTCGCCGCTGTTTTCCCCACCCTCAAGAACAAACCCTGCGTCATGGTCGACGTCGGCGCTAATGTCGATTCGAGCCCCGAAATGCTGGCCCAGTTCGCGGTGATGGGCGAACTCTATTCACGGGTCATCTTTCATGTGAAACACCCGCGCGTCGGCCTGCTCTCCATCGGCGAAGAAGACCACAAAGGCAATGACCTGGTTCACAAAACGCAGCCGCTGATGAAGAAGCTGCCCATTAACTACATCGGCAACGTCGAGGGGCGCGACCTCTACAACGGCCACGCCGACGTGATCGTCTGCGATGGCTTCATCGGCAACGTCGCACTTAAGGTGAGCGAAGGGCTAGTCGAGGTGATCCGCCACAAGCTGAAGGACTCGCTGTCGAGCACCATTACCCGCCAGATTGGCTCGGTGCTGGCGCGCAACGGCTTCAACGAATTCCGCAAGGGCTTCGACTATTCCGAATACGGCGGCGCACCGCTGCTGGGCGTCAAGGGCGTTTGCATCATCTGCCATGGCCGCTCGAATGCGAATGCGATCAAGAACGCCATCCGGGTGGCCGTCGAATACGCTGGCGGTCGCATCAACGAACG
>JAYVUQ010000968.1:0-4091 GCA_043787785.1 Bryobacteraceae bacterium | reverse complement strand
CCTCAAACAGATCACCCCCGCCAACGTCAGCCAACTCCAACTGGCCTGGACCTGGGACGCCCACGAAGCCTTCAAGGACTCCGAGATGCAGAGCAACCCCATCGTCGTCGACGGCGTGCTCTTCGCCACCACCCCCAAAATGCGCGTCGTGGCCCTCAATGCCCGCACCGGCCAGCCACTCTGGAACTTCGATCTCAGCGATGGCGACCCCATCCAGCGCCGCTTCCGCCACCGCGGCGTCACCGTCCACCAGGACCGTGTCTTCGCCAACTACCGCCAATACCTCTGGGCCCTCGACCGCAAAACCGGCCAGCCCATCCGCACCTTCGGCGACCGCGGCCGTATTGACCTCCGCAAGGGGCTCGACCGTCCCTATGAACAACTCAGCGTGGGCGCCTCCAGCCCCGGCGTCATCTTCGGCAACCTCATCATTATGGGTACCGCCGTCCCCGAGACTCTGCCCGGCGCGCCCGGCGACATCCGCGCCTACGACGTCCGCACCGGCGAAATCCGCTGGACCTTCCACACCATTCCGCACCCCGGCGAATACGGCTACGACACCTGGCCGCCCGAGGCCTGGAAGATCAACGGCGGCGCCAATGCCTGGGCCGGCCTGAGCGTTGACGCCAAGCTCGGCCTCGTCTTCGCCGCCACCGGCTCGCCATCGTTCGACTTCTACGGCGCCAATCGCCACGGCGATAACCTCTTCAGCGACTGCGTCATCGCCCTCGACGCCCGCACCGGCCAGCGCGTCTGGCACTTCCAGGGCATCAAACACGACGTCTGGGACCTCGATTTTCCCGCCGCGCCCAGCCTGGTCACCGTCACCCGCAACGGCAAAAAGGTGGAGGCTGTCGCGCAAATCACCAAGACCGGCTTCGTCTTCCTGCTCCACCGCCGCACCGGCAAGCCGCTCTTCCCTATCGAATACCGCAAGGTGCCGGCCTCGCCTTTGGACGGCGAAAAACTGGCAACAACGCAGCCCTATCCGCTGAAGCCGCCGCCATTCACGCGGCAGTCCTTCACCGAAGCGATCATCACGCGCCGCACGCCAGAGGCGCATGCGGCGGTGCTCGAAGCCGTGCGCAACTTAGACGCCGGGCCCATGTTCACGCCGCCCAGCCTGCGCGGCACGATGCTCTTCCCCGGCACTGACGGCGGCGGCGAATGGGGCGGCGCGGCCTACGACCCCGAATCCGGTCTACTCTACGTCAACTCGAACGAACAGCCGTGGATTATCCGCATGGTGACGCACGATACAACCTCGCTCTACAAGAACAACTGCGCCGGCTGCCATGGCAACGACCTCCAGGGCGCCCCGCCCACGTTCCCTTCCTTAGTCGATATCGGGAGACGCCGCCCGCGCGCCGAACTCATCCGCTACATCGACGAAGGCACCGGCCGCATGCCTGGCTTCAGCCACCTGCGCACGGGCGTGGCCGAGATCGTCGACTACTTACTCACCGGCAAGGACTCGGGCACCATTGTCCAGAAAGATCAGTACTGGCAGAAGTACCGCAACGAAGGCTATATCCTCTTCCGCGACCCCGAAGGCTATCCGCCCATCACCCCACCTTGGGGCACCTTAAGCGCGATCGACCTCAACCGCGGTACCATCCTTTGGCAGATTCCCCTGGGCGAATATCCCGAGTTAGTCGCCAAGGGCATCAAGGATACCGGCAGCGACAACTACGGCGGCCCCGTGGTAACGGCCAGTGGCCTGCTCTTCATCGGCGCCACCAACTTCGATAAGAAATTTCGCGCTTTCGATAAACGCACGGGCAAGTTACTCTGGGAAACCATCCTGCCCGCTGCCGGCAATGCCACGCCCTCCATCTACGAAATCGACGGGCGCGAATATGTCGTCATCGTCTGCGGCGGTGGTAAGAACGACGCCCCCTCCGGTAGCTCGATCGTCGCTTTTGCTTTACCCGAACCCAAATAAAGGCACCCATGAAATACTTACTGTTACTCCTTACCGCAACTTACTGTCTGCCAGGCCAAGTGACGGCCTTGCGGGTCGGCCATCTGGTGAATCCAGAGGACGGCACCGTCGCCAACAATCAGATCGTTCTCGTCGAGAACGGCCGCTATGCCGCCATCGGTCCCAACGTCACGATTCCGGCCAATGCCGAAATCGTTGACCTCTCGCAACACTGGATCACCCAAGGCCTGGTGGATGCCCACAATCATTTGGCGCTCACTTACAAGATGCTGCCCGAGAATAATAGTTATTACCTCACCACGGTGCTCGATTCCACCGCGATTCGCGCCATTCAGGCCGTCTCAAATGGCATCACCATGATGTCCTCCGGCTTCACGGTGGTGCGCGATCTGGGTAACAACGGCAACTACGCCGACACCGCCCTGCGCGTCGCCATTGACCAGGGCTGGGTCCCCGGGCCAACGCTAATCAACTCCGGCCTCATCAT
The DNA here is from genome assembly GCA_043787785.1 of Bryobacteraceae bacterium. Classification (GTDB taxonomy): domain Bacteria; phylum Acidobacteriota; class Terriglobia; order Bryobacterales; family Bryobacteraceae; genus JALHNI01. The sequence continues at coordinate 1,659 of JAYVUQ010000968.1, read as the reverse complement.
CGGCGGCTTCGGCGGCCAGTTCGCCCCCGTGCCCGAGCGTGAAGGGCTCATCTATCCCGAGTATCTGAACGCCGATACCAACGACGAAATCATCAAGGCCGTCCGCCGCAATATCTTATTCGGCGCCAAAGTCATCAAGATCTGCGTCGACTGTAAGCTCTACGGCTATAGCGTCGACGAGATGAAGCTCTTTATCGCCGAAGCCGCCAAGGCCGGGCTCAAGGTTGCCGGCCACGTGCAATCGAACGCCGGTGCCCTGCGCGCCATCGAAGCCGGAATCTGGTCGATCGAGCATTCGAGCGGCCTCGACGACCGCACCCACAAACTAATGGCCCAGAAAGGCATCTGGCGCGTCGGCACCGAAACGCCCCTCACCGCGTACCACACCGGACTTACTCCACGCGCCAAAGAGCGTTACCAGAAGCAGGAAGAGGGCCTCAAGAACGCCTACGCCAACAAAGTGAAACTCGCCTTCTCCACCGACGCCGACTATTACATTCCCGGCATGACCCGCGGCCAAGTGGTGATCGACTTCCTCAAAAGCTGGCAAGACGCCGCCATCCCCGCTCGTGACATCCTCAAAATCATGACCGTCAACGGCTATCAGGTCTGCGACCTTTACGACAAGCGCGGCCCCATCAAAGTCGGCATGCCCGCCGACCTTATCGCCGTACGCGCCAATCCGCTCCAAGACATCGACACCCTGCGTGACGTCCGCTACGTCATGAAAGACGGCATCTTCTTCAAGCGCGACGGCGTCATGACCCCCGAGCGTTTCTTCCACTCCGGCCCCACGCCCCCCACGGCTTGGCGACAGCCCTAGCCGGCGCCGTCACTTCCCAAACCCGCACCGGGGGGAAACCCTATCGTGCCAGCTGTCGTGCCCAGGGGCTGGCCCACCCCCTCGTTTTGCAAATGCCCAACATTGCGCTAACCCATTGGTAGCAATAGACATTGTCAGACAAAGGCGTGACATCGGGACATGAGCGTGTGTATGTCCGAACCTCCCATTCATGGGAACCCAGGCTGCGGAACGAGGGGCGGATAGATCTGCACGAGAATGCGCCAGACGACTTCGTCGGCTTTGAGCAGTCTCACTTCGCCGCTGAAGAGGGTCAGCGGAGTTAAACCGGGGGGCAGCGTGACGGGGATTTCGAATTCGATGGCGCTGTCGGATTGGGAGACGATGCGGACGGGAAGATCGTCAATGGTTACTGCCGTCACTTCGGAAAATCCTTCGCCGGAGATGGTGGCGTTGGATCCAGCCCGAAACTCACTACGAGGTTGGACCGTATTCACAATCGCGTCAACTCTCGGCAGCGAATCTGGCAACTCAGTGACCCGATAGGCGGAAACTCGCAACTCTGGCGACAAAGGGGAGACCATCAAAAGCCCGGAGAGAGGCACAAGTACCAGATTAGACAAAGGCCCCGGCGCACGCGTCGAGAATGCAACGGAGGTGCCATCCGGCGATAACTTGGCCAACACGGAATCCGACCACCTCATCGACACAGCAGCGCGGGTAGGAAACAAGCTCCCGCGGGAGCTTCCGGAGATCCATGCCGAGCCATCCGGTTCCACCAGGATCTCGGATATCCTGTCGACACCGGCACCACCCAACAAGGTTGAATACACCCAACTGCCCGTGGCGGTCAAACG
>JAYVUQ010000967.1:0-3147 GCA_043787785.1 Bryobacteraceae bacterium | reverse complement strand
GCCGAACTGGAACTCCCGCCAGCAAGCGGAACTGACCACCGGCAACCCCATGGCCATCATCTCGCCGCACGCCTCAACTTTCTGGTCAAGTTGGATCTCGCGGAACCACACTCTCAGAACCGCTGGCGGGTGACACAAGACTTTCACCAGAAGCTACGTGGGCTTCAGCGGCAGAATGATCACCAACGTAGTCAGTCCGAGAAGGCCGGACCTGCCAACAAGGTTTTAGACGTTCGGTGCCTTTAGCTCTCTTCGCATGCCGTGTTGTTGGTTCAGCATGAAATGCAGTAGGGGCGCACTCCGCACACGAGCATCCCGCCCTCCGGGCGGGGATCATCAAGGCATCGGGGTGAATCAATCCGATACGGTTATCTTGAAGTGGTCGGACGCGAATCCTTCTTTCTTGGTTCAATCATCTCCGATGGGCCCGGCTGGTTGACCCTTATCGTCATTGCGTCCCCGCAGAGCCCGCTTCCATTGGGCGCGGCAAAGATCGTCGTAGATCCGCCAGGACCTTGAGCCTCACCTCCGGGGACCGTGATCCGGTCGCAAGATATTGCAATTTTCCAGAAAGCCGTTTGGGGCCAACTTCCAGATTGCCGACCATACACAGGTGGTCGCTTCTGGCCATACCGATTCGGCTGGAGATCTGGCTGGCCCGCGCTGGCATTCCCGCGTTTGTATATGATTGTTTTGTGCATTGCAGAGTTGCTGACGACACGTTTGAAGGAGTACTTCGCGAGTCGGGTGGTTCCACTTGTTCCGGCCGAAGAAGCTGAGGACAACGGAGGCCGACGAAGATTCGTTTTCGATAGAGCAGCAAGGCCAGTAAGAATGGGGGCGAATCATGGCGGACAAAATCAAACATGTTTTCATCAGCCACATTCACGAAGATGACGATGGATTGGGCAAGCTCAAGGATTTGGTGAGTAACGCCGGCCTAACGATCCGCGATTCATCCATCAATTCGAGGAACCACAAATCATGCCAATCATCCCGACTACATCAAGTCGGAGATCCTTGCTCCACAGATTCGTTGGGCAAGCACGCTGCTGGTTTACGTCACACCCGAAACTAAGGACAGTGAATGGGTGAACTGGGAAATCGAGTACGCAGAAAAGCAAGGAAAACGCATCGTAGGAGTCTACGCTCACGGCGCAAACGAATGCGACATTCCCGAGGCGCTGGAAAAATACGCTGACGCTATGTGCGGTTGGAATGGCGACGGCGTGGTTGACGCAGTTTTGGGAAACAACAACGAATGGCACGGTCCCGCAGGCGAGCTCCGAGATCCGCGTCCAATCAATCGGTACGGTTGCTAGGCATGTGGCTGCACTCATATGTTATTGCCAGAGACTTCGGTTTTGCGCCCAACCCCTTCTACGGCATTTGTACTTTGGCGACGTGCAAACCGAAGATCCGAAAGGGCGCGTCCATCGGCGATTGGTTGGTTGGAACCGGGTCTAAGAAACGGAAACGCCATGAACACATCGTCTATGCTATGCGCGTAACCGGGGCGGTGACATTTGAGGAATATTGGGCCGACCCACGCTTTCAACGGAAAAAAGTGAATCTTCGAGGCAGCAAGAAACAGGCTTTCGGAGATAACATCTATTGGCGTGACCCGGTAAACACACACTGGTGCCAGGCTAACTCCCACCATAGCTTTCACGACGGCAGTGCCAACCCGAAAAATGTCAAGGCCGACACGGGCACCAATCGAGTATTGGTCAGCGACGATTTCGTGTACTGGGGTGGCTCCGGGCTTGAGTTGCCTGCGCGATTTATGAACTACGGTTCGGACCACGAGAGCGTCTGCGCGGGACGGGGCCACAAGAACAACTTTTCACCGGAGCTTGTTAGCGAATTCATTGAATGGATCAGGTCGTTGAATGAAAGGGGCTACTGCGGGGAACCGCTCGACTGGCCCAGAACGCAGTAACCACCACAAATGAGGAAACGACTTTGAAGTCCCAGCACCGCTCCATACTCATTAGCGACTACTTGACGCAGGTCGCGCCGACTGACAAGCTCGCGTCTGACGACTTGCAACCGATCCTGCTGGGCTTGTTCGGCGAAGTCGGGAGCATCATGGCCACCGCGAAGAAGTTTCATCGGGAAAAGTCAGCGTACGCGGGGTATCGCAATGCGGTCGCAGAGGAATTTGGAGATGCGCTTTGGTATTTCACCGCCCTGTGTCGAAGGCTGAACGTACCCGTTGACGAGATTCTGGCCGCGGCTGCAAGCGCCGAGGGATACACGCTCTCGATTGCGGCGAACGATCTTGTTGAAAGCCCGATTTCTCAGGTAGCGACACCCCTCGCAGCCCCCGAGCTTGATCCCGCGCTTCTCGAACTGGGCGAGGCGGCGGTTGGTCTTTTCATTCTTCGCGACTTGACGGTGGAACCGCGCAAGGGGCTCACCGTATTTGCAGACCGCTATCTAAAGGCGCTAAAAGCCGCGCGTGTCGCGTTCGCCGAAGTGGTTCGTAAAAACTTGAACAAGACCGTAGGCCGCTTTCTCTCTCCGGACTATTCCAATCTTCCAGATTTTGATCGTGACTTCCCCGAAGAGGAACAACTCCCACGGCAGTTTGAAATCACGATTGATCAGCGCGCAAGCGGACGCAGCTATCTGCGCATGAACGGTGTGTTCATTGGTGATCCACTGACCGACAACATTCTCGACCCAGACGGATATCGGTTTCACGACGTGTTTCATTTTGCACATGCGGCCATTCTGCACTGGTCGCCAACGTTCCGGTCGCTGATCAAACACAAGCGTAAGAGCAACGCGAAAGTGGACGAGGCACAGGACGGCGGACGCGCGGTAGTCGTCGAGGAGGGGCTTTCGGCATGGATATTTGCGCGCTCCAAAGAATTGAGTTATTTCGAGGGGCAGCCGCGCCTGTCCTTCGATCTGTTAAAGACCGTGCAGCAGTTTGTTGCTGGATACGGTAAGCGGCTGAGAAACACCCGGCCAGAGGCGTACAGCGGCCGACCTTTAAAAAGCCTCGAGTTTCAAGCTCGAGCGGCGGCCCAGTGGTGAGGGAGGAGTTCGTGGAGGCGGTTGATGGGGTGGGCGTTGATGCGGGTCAGAACGTCGCGGAACCAGGCGAAGGGCTCGACGCCGATGAGTTGGCAGGAA
>JAYVUQ010000966.1:0-4967 GCA_043787785.1 Bryobacteraceae bacterium | reverse complement strand
AGCCACACCCTCGTCGTCGACGCCGACGTGGAGGAGATGATCACCTTTTTCAACATCTCCGGCTGCATGTATTACGTAGACGAGCAGGGCGAGCATACCGGATATGAAGACGTCTTTACCAAGATCGACATGTGCCGCAAGCACTATGAAGCCGTCGGCCTGGGAGCAACCTACGTGGACCAGTTCATCCGTTGAGTGTTATGCTCCTGGATTGCAAGACCTTTCGCTAAATCTTTCGTCCCGGGTGTCGGCGATGCGGCCTACCGCCGTCAATGCCATTCTGTCTGAAATGCGGGCGCTGCAGGCCCAAGGCCATTCCCTCGTGTCTCTGATGCGGGGCGAGCCGGACTTCCCTACGCCGCCCCACATCGTCGCCGCCGCGGCGCGCGCCGCGCAGGCCGGGCGCACGGGCTATCCTGACAATCGCGGCGAAAAGGTGCTGCGCGAGGCCGCAGCGTTGAAACTGGAGCGCGACAACGGGCTGCGCTACAGCGCTGACACGGAAATCCTGGTGACTACGGGCGCTACTTTTGGCATCTACGCGGCGCTGATGGCGCTGCTCAATGAAGGCGACGAGGTCTTACTGCCGGATCCCGTCTATGACGCCTACCAATCCCCTGTTCGTTTGGCCGGAGGGGTTTGCCGTCCCGTGGCTTCGCGTATTGAGAGTGGCCGCTTTACACTGACGGCGGAAGCACTCGAAGCCGCTTGGAGCCCGGCCGCAAAGCTGTTGATTCTGAACACACCGTGGAACCCGGTAGGGACGGTCTCGACGGGAGCGGAGTTACAAGTGATCGCTGATTTTTGCGAGCGCCGCAACTTACTCTTACTGACCGATGAAATCTACGAAGCCATTACTTACGACGGCCACCGGCATGTCTCGCCACTAACGGCGAACCCTGCCTTGCGTGAGCGCGCTATTTTGATAAATAGCCTCTCGAAGACTTACGCGATGACGGGCTGGCGCGTGGGCTACTGCGCCGGGCCGGCGGCGATCATTCAGGCGATGTATCTGATGCTGGCCCAATCGAGCCGCGGGCCGGCGACGTTTATTCAGGATGCGGCGGCGGAGGCACTGACTGGGCCGCAAACCTGCGTGGCGGAAATGTTAGCTGAATACTCCCGCCGGAGGAATCTCGTCCTCAGCCGCTTGCCCGAGGCCATGGCGCCAGAGGGCGGGTTCTTCGCGATGCTGGATTTGCGGAGTTGGAATATTCCTTCGAATGAGATTCGTCAGCGGCTGATGCGAGACCATGGCGTGGTGGTGGTGCATGGCTCGGCATATGGCCCAGGCGGCGAGGGCACTTTGCGAGTGTCATTCGCCAGTGGCGGCGAAACGTTGGCCAAGGGGCTGGACCGGTTGGCGGCGGGTCTTGCGGACATGCGGGGGATGCTCGCATGAGCCTGGTACAGATCGAAAGTGGCTTCCCGGCCGCGCACGCGCAGGCCCACTTAGTGGACGCCGACTTACTCCGCAGGGAGTTAGAGAAAGCAATCGAAGGCGACGTTCGCTTCGATAGTATGTCACGCTCGCTGTATTCTACCGACGCGAGTGTCTACCGCATTCAACCGATTGGGCTGGTGATTCCCAGGCACCGGCAAGACATTGTGCGGAGCCTGGAGATTTGCCATCGTCTGCGTTGCCCGGTTACGGTGCGGGGCGGCGGGACGGCCCAGGCGGGCCAAGCCATCGGCGAAGGGCTGCAGATCGATATTTCGAAGCACTATAATCGGGTGCTCGAAATCAATCCCGAGGAGCGCTGGGTGCGGGTGGAGCCGGGCATCGTGCTGGATGAGTTGAACGCCAAATTGGCTCCGCTTGGCTTTCGCTTTGCGCCTGATATCTCTACCGCCAGCCGCGCCACCATCGGCGGCATGATCGCTAACAACTCAAGCGGCGCACGCAGTGTACTTTACGGCATTACGTTGCACCATGTCATGGAACTTACTGTGGCCATGGCCGACGCCACGGTCGTCACCATGGGGGAGCGCCGCCGGGAAGATATCCCCAGCGGAGATACGCTTGAGGCCCGGGCTTATCGCACGGTGCTCGAATTGGCCCAAACCCACGCGGAAGAGATTGAACGGCGTTACCCCAAGATCCTGCGGCGCGTGGGCGGTTACAATCTGGACGAATTTAGTGATCCGGCAAAGCCAATTAACCTAGCCAAGATGATGGTGGGCTCCGAAGGAACGCTCGGCGTCATTCTGGAGGCGAAAGTTAAGCTGGTGCCGCTGCCCAAGGCGAAAGCGCTGTTGGTGATCGAATTCGCCACGTTACTCGAAGCACTAACGGCCACGCCGGTCATCCTTACCCACTCGCCCGCGGCGATTGAGGTGATGGACAAGGCGATTCTTGATAACACCCGGCAGAACGCGGCACTCGAAAAGATTCGCGCCTCGATCATTACCGGCGACCCGGGCGCCACACTTTGTGTCGAGTTCTACGGGGAGGCCCCGGAAGACTTGACTCCGCGCATTGCGGCTCTGACCGCCGATCTGAAAGCTAGGTCGTTGGGCTATCGTTATCATCCCGAAACCGAACCGGCTAGGCAGGCGCGCGTTTGGCACTTACGCGAGGCGGCCCTGGGGCTATCGATGGCGGCAAAAGAAGACGCGAAGTCGATCTCCTTTGTGGAAGACACGGCCGTGGCACCAGAGAAGCTAAGCGCCTTTATCGGTCGCTTTCTGGAGTTACTGCGCCGGCATGGCACCACCGCCGGGATTTATGCCCATGCTTCGGTGGGCTGCTTACACGTCCGCCCGGTGGTGAACATGAAAACTGAGGAGGGCGTGCGAAAGTTCGAGGCGATTGCCAGTGATGTAGCCGACTTAGTGCTGGAATTCGGCGGCGCGCTGTCGGGCGAGCATGGCGACGGCCTGGTGCGGAGTCCGTTCATGCGCCGGATGTTCGGGCCTGCGCTCTATGAGGCGTTCCGGCAGATTAAGCGTACCTTCGATCCGCAAGGAATATTGAACCCCGGAAAGATTGTCGATGCGCCACCACTAACGCAGAACTTGCGCTTCGGGCCTACTTACCGCGCGACCAGCCCGCAGACTTGGTTCGATTACTCTGACTATGGCGGATTGGCCGGGGCGGTGGAAATGTGCAGCGGCGTAGGCGCTTGCCGTAAGACGCTCTCCGGCAATATGTGCCCAAGTTACATGGTGACCCGCGAGGAGGCTGATTCGACGCGGGGCCGCGCCAACGCTCTGCGCATGGCGATGGCCGGCGACCTGGGCCAAACCGGTATCACGGATCACAGTTTATACAAAGTGCTGGAGCTTTGTCTCGAATGCCGCGCTTGTAAGTCGGAGTGCCCCGTAGGGGTGGACATGTCGAAGTACAAGAGCGAGTTTCTGGCGGGCTATTGGAAAGTACATGGCACGCCTTTGCGCGCGCGCTTGCTGGGGCATGCGAATCGTTTGGCGCAGATGGGCAGCCTGATGCCGGCGTTAGCCAACGCGACGATGGGTATGATGAGGGGCTTGGCGGGAGTGCATCCAGAACGCACCCTGCCCAAGTTAAGTTCGCAAACTCTCGCAAGCTGGTTCCGCAGTCAGACGACACCGCGCGATCCGCGGGTGCTGCTATTTAACGACACTTGGACCAATTACTATCAGCCGGAGATTGGCAGGGCGGCGATTAAGGTGCTGTCGACCTCGGGCCAAGCCACTGGTTTGGCACCGAACGTCTGTTGTGGACGGCCCTTGATTTCCCAAGGCTTGTTATCCGAGGCGAAAAACTTGGCCGCGCAGAATACGCGTAAGCTGCTGGCGGCGGCGCGTGCCGGGCAGAAGCTGGTTTTCTGTGAACCGAGCTGTTTGTCCGCCGTCCGGGAGGATGCGCCCGGATTACTGCGCGGCGAGTTACGCCAACAAGCCGAGGAAGTGGCTGAGGCCTGCGTGCTTTTTGAGGACTATCTGGAGAAAGAATTGGCCAATGGCCGGGCGAAGCTGGAGTTGAAGAGCGGCCCGGCGGAGATTCTGCTGCATGGCCATTGTCATCAAAAAGCGATGGGTTTGCTAGAGAGTGCCAAGAGCTTGATGTCCAGAATACCGGGGGCGAAAGTGATTGACCCGGACGCCGGTTGCTGTGGGATGGCGGGCTCCTTTGGCTATGCCGAGGAAAAGTACGAAGTATCGCGGCGTATTGCCGAACGTAAGCTAGTGCCCGCCGTGAAGAATAGTAAGCCCGGCACACCGGTGGTGGCGGCCGGGTTTTCTTGCCGGCACCAAGTGCAGGACTTTGCCAATACCGCCGCCGTACATCCCGCCGTGTTACTCGAAAGCTTGTTATGAACTTAGCTTGGATTTCGCTAGCCGCCCTGGTGTTGGTGATCATTGTGAGTTGTTTTTCAAAACTCAATGTGGGCGTTTTGTCATTAGTTGCCGCCTGGGTCATCGGGGTCTACTTGGGAGGCATGAAGTTAGATACCGTATTGAGCGGTTTTCCGGTCTCACTATTTCTTACCCTGGCCGGCATGACCCTGCTATTCGCGCAAGCGCAGAATAATTTGACGCTCGACAAGATTGCCGGGCAGGCGGTGCGAATTTGCCGCGGTAACTCCGGAGTGATTCCTTTGATGTTCTTCGCCGCTGCCGCAATTCTGGCGTCGATCGGACCCGGCAATATTGCCACGACGGCGCTGCTGGCGCCGATCGCGATGAGTGTCGCTGCGCGCGCCGGAATTCCTTTGTTTCTAATGGCGCTAATGGTGGGTAACGGAGCCAATGCCGGTTCTCTTTCGCCCTTTGCGCCGACCGGCATTATTGTGAGCGGACTGATGAACAAAGCGGGCTTGAGCGGCCATGAACTGGAGACTTATCTTTATAATCTGGCGGCCCACGCCATCGTCGCCCTCGCGGGTTACGCGCTCTTTGGCGGGCGGATGCTGTTTCGGCAGAAATACCAGGGCGATGAGACGGCATTGCCGTCTTTTGACCGTGCTAATTGGTACACCGCC
>JAYVUQ010000965.1:0-3474 GCA_043787785.1 Bryobacteraceae bacterium | reverse complement strand
CTGCCGGTGCTCGTGTCTCGCAGCCCGATTGAGCAGGTGCTGCGGCTCACAGTGGCCGCAGACCCTGCCGTCGCCCAAGCCTGGCATCTCCTCCTCGATAAGCCCCCCGATAAGATTCGTCAGCATTTCGTCAATCAGCACCAGCCGCGCCGTTCCCTCTACGATGCAATTCTGGCGGCCAGCAACAAAGTTGTCGCGGTCAATGGCAAAGCCGAGGCCGGCAAGTCCTGGCTGCTGAAACAGGCGATCCACGCCTTGGCGCTCCAGGGTTGGTGCGGCCGTTACGTGGTCGCTCCGCCTTCGTGCGACTGGCTACAACTCACTCGGGAGATCGTGAAAACCGATGGACTCCTGCGGCCGGACCTCCATCAAAAGGATCACTTCATCGACGCCTTAAACCGGCTCTCCAAGGCACCCGGCTACACCCCCGGCACGCCCCAGGATGTCGCCGGAACCTTGGCCGAAATTCAAGCGCGCCGGCCCAGCAATACCTTCTCCGCCGAAGTCCTGCCCTTGTTGCGCCAAGTGCTCGCCGCCCAGGCCAACCGCCACCCGCATGTCTTGATCATCGATCAATGGGAGAACGTCGAATCCAGCAATCGCGAGATTCTGCGCCAGGACTTCCTCCACGGCCCCGGAGATGACTTGATCGTCGTTCTCGGTTGGAGCCGTCAGGACTCCGACACTCCCGACATCCGTTGGACAGACATTCCCATGCGCGAATTTTCCTTGGCCGAGGTGCGAGAGATCGGGCCAGACCTCATCTCCTGCATCTATCCCGGCCGCGATCTCACCAAGGCTTTTAGATGGGTGATGGATTTTGAGAATCCCCAGAAGTGGACCGCTAAACAACTAAATGAAGCTTGCACGCTCGCCAAACTGATGATCCCATGAACGATGAGCTGAAGACGCAGTTTGCCGACGTGAAGTCCCTCGACGGGCTGCTGCGGCTTATGGCCCAGCAGCGTGAACTGGAGATTCCGGAGGAACTGTGGAAGCGCTGCGCCCTCCTGGATCGCTTCGATTCCGCCGTCTACACCGTGCTGCAACAGGGCCTCACCGCACCCAGCTTCACCCAACTCCTGGAGCGTCCCGAAATCGATTCCATCGACGGTTCCGCTTCGCTCAAGCCCGATCTCCGCGGACCATACCTCGCCAAATGGACCCGAGCCGAACCGGCACTGGAAGACATCGCCAGGCGGCTCGCCGCCGCCATCCAGGATCCGCTGGAGTCCGCTGCCCTCCAAGCCATCGCCGATCCGCAAACAGCCAAAGCGCACTTCGACCGGCTCTACACTGAAGCAGATCAGTCCTTCGACCTCAGCCGCTGCAATGCCATCCTCGTCGCCTTTCGTTCCCGAGCCTTGTTGATCGACTCGGGCTTTCTGCGCGACATTCGCAACGAAGAGCAGTACTATCGTTCGCGCGTTACTTACGCCGATTACTTCTGGGCCACGCTGCTCTACGTCCAGCGCCCCGAACTGCTCACCCCCTTCCAAACCTTTCTGGGCGCCGATGACCAATGGCTCCTTGAAATCCAAGGCCCCGGCGGACTGGGGAAGAGCATGTTCCTGCGCTGGCTCATTTCGCGTCATTGTGTTCCGAAAAGTGAGCACGGCCGCGTCCCGGTCGCCCGCCTGGATATGGAAGTCTTCACCCGATCCTTAGAAGTGAATCTCGCTTCCCGGTCGCAGCCTCAGACGCCGCCGGGGCAGGTGGAAACCATTTGGGAACGCTTCGATTTCCGTACGCTAGCCGAAACGCCCTGGCTCGTACTCTTGCTGCTCGCCGAACAACTGCGCTGGCAGCTTCCCGATAGTCCCCTGCAAACGCTGCTCTCCAGTGAGTTACTCCAACTGGCCCAGTTACTGGAACGAAAAGCCGTTATCCAGAACGAAGCCTACCTGCGCGCGCTGGCGCAAGATATGCAAGGCAAGCTCGAGGATTTGTTCGCTCACGGTGTCGGCCCCAACCGGGTGGTGATCGTCTTCGACACCATGGAGAAGCTCACCATCAACGACGAGCAACTCTGCCGCCGCCTCATCCAGATGTTTGCCCGTCTGCGCCAGCGTTGCCCCGGCTTGCATCTCCTGGTTTCGGGCCGCAATCCGATCCTGGCGCCGCTCGGTCTCTCCGGCATCTTGCTCCGCATTGAACCTTTCACCGAAGAGCAGCGGCGCGAGTACCTGGTCGAACTGTGCGGCTTGCCGCAGAACGAGATCACCCGCGCCATTGGGGAAAAAAGCGATGGCTACCCCTTTCACCTGGCGAACCTGGCTAATCTGGCGCCCACGTTTCATTCCGTAGAAGATGTGCTCCAAAGCAATCCCGCCATGGACTACACGCTCGAACGGGTGATCGATCAGATTCCTGACGTGGAGGTGCGCTGGATTGTCCGATACGCCGCAGTCCTGGGAACGTTTACCAAGTCCGCCTTCGCCGCCAGCCTGCTGCCAATCCTGCAACGGGAACTGGCGGCGGACTCTCCGTCAGATCAGACCGTCATCCCGCCGGAGCGCAGCCGGAAATACGCCAACGCCAACCTATGGCCTCGATCCGCAACACCCATTGATTTTGACCGCGCCTGGGCCTCATTAACGCGCTACGCCGCTCCGCAAGGCTGGCTTCAACCCCGTGGGGAGGGCTTTGAACTGCTGGCGGATGTGGCTTGGTCTTTGCGCAACTTGCTCCGTCACCAGCCGGTCTACGCCCACTTGCAGAATGCCGCTGCTGAATGGCTCGCCGATAACGGCAACCTTCGAGAGTCGTACATGATGCGCCACGAAGTTGACGGAGCCAGCGCCTATCGCTATTGGCCCGATTTGCTCCGCAGAGCCCGCGATCAGGGGCCGGCCCTCGTCCACTCTCTCGCCACCACCACGCTCACCAGCGATCTAGCACCCGCACATCGTGCCGTCATCGCGTTCGAGGCCGCCATGTCCGCCCTCCTCATCGTACTTGCGTCCGGCACCGGCGATTTAGACCCACCCAGAATCGCCCCGGTGGTGCGCTACTTCGATGCCTCCCGCAAAGATCGGCCAGCGCCGCCGCGCGATCAGTTGGAACGCATTCAACTCGTCGCTTCAGCCATCGCCATCGCTCAGAAGAGCCCCGCCAGAGTTCCCTTGCCGCTGTCGCTTGTGCAGCCTGAGGAGCAGATCGGCGCCTGTCTGCTGCAGGCTCTCAATACCGAACCCGAGTTGTGCTGGCGTCACTACGCACAAGCGGCCACGATTGCCCGTGACCATCCGCAAGCTTATTTCAAGGCCGAAGCTCTCGACAACCAGTCCGCCCGGCTCGTCTCGAATGCGAATCCAGAAGAGGCTTGGTCGGTCTACGAATCGGCCTTAACCCGTGAGATCTCCACCGGCACGCCAGAGAGAATCGGCGAACTTCTCGTCTACATGAACGACCTCGCGGAAGTGCTCGGCCATTGGTCCAAGCTGCGCAAGCATGCGCGCGGCGTTGCCGCCG
>JAYVUQ010000964.1:0-9806 GCA_043787785.1 Bryobacteraceae bacterium | reverse complement strand
CCGCGGGTGAAGGCGCGGTCGAAGTTGAAGGATCCGCCGCCGCCTTGCGAGAGGATGAAGTTGATGCGGCGCAAGCGCACCTCTCCGCCGATCTTGAGCGTCTGTTTGCCCATGATCTTAGTCCAGGCGCCGATGATGGAGTGGGTGTCGTTGCCGCTGGTGAAGTAACTTTGCCCGCCGAGTCCATCATACTGATCGAGCCCGATGGCGGGAAAGACGGGGATTTGAAACTGGCGCACGAGCGCATCGCTGTAGCCGAGGGTGCGCTGGTCGAAGCCATAGCTGCGGGTCTTGCGCTCCTGATACCAGCGGGCGACGCCGTATTTGAGATTGAAGATGGAGGTGGGGCTGAGGTTGAGGGAATGGTCGAGCGCGAAGGTGGTTTGGCGGAAGGGGCTGGTGCCGACGGAGCCATTGCCCGAGGTGGCGACGTTGCCGTAGGAATCGGGCTGCCGGAGCACGGTGCGGTTGTGCGCGAAGCGGCCAAAGATGCGGTAGGCACTGCTGAAGGTGTGGTCCACGCGGCCGCTGAGCTGGCTCTGGTCGACGCTCCGGCTGGCATTTTTTCCGAAATTATTCAAGGCGGTGAAGGGCTCGCCCGCAGAGTTCGGTTCCGGGTAGAAGGCCATCAGTTTGCGGGCGATGGGGTCGATGCGGTTGGCTGGGAGGAGGTTTCCGGCAAACGGAATGCGAATGGACTGGCCCAGGCGGGCCGGATCGGGCTGGGTGCTATAGGGGTCATACACCGTCACCAGGGCACCGGCCTGATTGAGCGTTTTGGAGAAGTCCCCGTTGCGTTGCGCGGCCGTGGGCAGGCTGAAGCGAGTGGTATCGCCGCGCCGGTAGCGCGTGCCCTGGTAGTCGGTGAAGAAGAAGGTTCGGTTTTTACCGTCGTAAAGCTTACCGAGCTTCACCGGGCCACCCACCGCGCCGCCGAACTGATTCAGACGGAAGGGCGGGATCGACAAGCCTGCCGTTTTGTTGAAAAACTCATTGGCGTCAAAGACGTTGTTGCGTAGATATTCGTACATCGCTCCGTGAACCTGATTGGTACCGGAGCGTGTCGAGACGTTTACCACACCGCCGCCAAAGCGACCCCATTCGGCCGAAAGATTGCTACTTTGCACCTTGAATTCCTGGGTGGCTTCGATGGAAGGAATGGTGGTGATGGTGTTGAACTGGCCCGTAGTGCTGGGCACGCCATCGATGAGAATTTCATTACTCAACTGGCGGCCGCCATTGATGGAGAAGGTAGAGTCCTGATTGGTGTTGACGGGGATGTCGCCAAACTGCCCGTTGGCGGCGGGAGAGGCGAGTAGCCCGGGCGTCAATTGCACCAGGCGGAAGGCGCTGCGGCCATTCAAGGGGATGCTTTGAATTTTGGCGCTATCCACCACCTGGCCAATGGCGGACGTCTCGGACTCCAGCAACGGCGCAGCGGCCGTCACCTGAATCTCCTGGCTGATGGAACCGAGTTCCAGTTGCTGGTCGACGCGCGCGACCTGGTCCACGAGTAAGTTGATTCCGGTGCGATTGACAGGCCGGAAGCCGTCCTTGGTGACCGCGATCCGGTACTGTCCGGGCAACAGCAACGGCAGCACGTAGGCGCCGGCGTCATTGCTCTTGGCCTCGCGCACGCTGCCGGTTTCGATGTTGGTGGCGCGCACCACGGCCCCTGGAACCGGCGTGCCGGTAGGGTCGGAAATTTTTCCCACGATCTGCGACGTGGTGCCTTGCGCCACCAGGGCGACCGCACTAAGCACCGTCGCGACGAGGGACGGCCAGACTGATACTGTCATACAGACTCCCATTACGCCCTTGACGGGGCTAACTTTTCACGGTCTCCCGACGCCAGGCGGCCAGCCGATTCGACAGTTGGTTCACCAAGTCGGGCTTAGCGGCGGCTTGATCGTGCTTTTCCGCGGGATCTTGGTCGAGATCGAATAGCTGCTTTTCCCCGGTGTGGAGGAACTCGATCAGCTTCCAGTGGCCCCGCCGGATGGCCATTGCGCTTTTGCCGCCTAAGAAGTGATCCTTTTCGAGCGGGTAATACCAGACGATTTCGCGTTCCTTGGGCAGCTTCTTCGGGTGGCGCAACAGTGGCGCGATGGAGATTCCGTCGCGGGTGTGGCCGGCGGGAGCCTTCGTCCCGGCCAACTCGAGCAAGGTGGGGTAATAGTCCGTGCTGACGACCGGCGCCGCAGAGACTTCGCCGGCCGGAATGGTTCCGGGCCAACGCGCCACCAGCGGGACGCGGATACCTCCCTCAAAGAGCTGCGACTTGCCGCCATGCAGATGGGCGTTGGTGGTGACGTTGGTCTCGCCGCCGTTATCCGAATTGAAGATGACCAGGGTCTCGCGGTCGATCCCCTGGCGGCGGAGTTCGGCGAGGATCATCCCAACGCCTTGGTCGATCGATTCGAGCATGGCGGCCAGTGTGGGATTGTTCTTCGTTTTGCTGGCTCCCGGCAGGGCCTGGAACTTGGCGACCAGGTCCGGCTTGCCATCGAGAGTAGTGTGGGGCGCGTAGTGGGCGAGATACAGGAAGAACGGCGCTGGCGCGTTGCGGGAGATGAAGTCGACTGCCTCCTGATTCAGCCGGTCAGTGAGGTACTCGCCAGGCGTGCGGGCGGGCAATCCCGCCAAGTGTTTATAGGGGTGCCAGTAGTAGCCGGGGCCAATGTAGCTGGTTTCGGAGCAGATTACCTCATCGAAGCCATGCAGTTTGGGATCGCCGCGGCGGGTTTGGTAGTCGCCCATCAGATGCCATTTGCCGATCAACCCGGTGCGATAGCCGGCGGCTTTGAGCATTTTTGGGAGGCTGGGCAAGGAGGGTGACAGGTGATTGGGATCGTCGGCGCGCAGATAGTCGGTGATTCCGATGCGGGCGGGATGTTGCCCGGTCATGATCGACGTGCGCGTGGGCGAGCAGACGGGCGCCGCGGCGTAGGCCTGGGTGAAGCGGACACCCTCAGCGGCTAGCCGATCAATGTGGGGCGTCCGGTTGAAGGTATTTCCATAGCAGCCGGGCTCGCCCCAACCCAAGTCGTCGGCAAGGATGAAGATGATATTCGGCCCGCGCTTGGCGGGCGCGGCGACGGCGGAGAGTAGGGTGGAGAATTCGCGGCGATTCACGAGCTTGCTTTGGCTCATTACTCTATCATTGTTCGCTCGGAGAAATCGCTGCGGGCGGATTGGCCTCCCGAACGCGAACCCGGCCAGGCCCCGCTTCGCTTTGCGCCATGGGCGATGAATTCTACAAATATATTTGAATTATGACGTGTTTCTGTAATAATGATAATTATTCGATGAATCGAGGGCCAATGCGATGCTGATCGAGTTTCGAATCAAGAACTTCCGCTCCTTCCTTGATGAGCAGGTACTGAGTCTTGTCGCGTCCAAGGACAAGACACTCTTGGACACAAACACGCTGGAAACCGGAGTCAGCGCGGTGCCTGCGGCATTGCGAAGCGCCGTGATCTATGGCGCTAATGCCGGCGGAAAATCGAACCTAATCAAAGCCCTCCAATACATGCGCGGGGTGGTGGCGGAATCGGGCAAGATGTCACCCGGGCAGACTTTCGACGTTCATCCTTTCCGTTTGGATGGCAAATCGGCGAGCCGCCCCACCGAGTTCGAAGTCACCTTCTTACTCGATGGCGTTCGTTACCAGTATGGCTTCGCTCTGAACCGTGAGCGCATTGTCAGTGAACACTTGCTGGTCTACAAGGCGTTCAAGCCACAGCGGTGGTTTGATCGCCGTTTCGACAGCGACAACGGGAAAGAAATTTACGAGTTCGGCTCTGGCCTTAAGGGACCAAAGACGGTTTGGGAAGGGGCCACCCGCACGAACTCTCTGTTTCTTTCGATGGCCGCGCAGCTCAATAGCGAACAACTGCTCCCGGTGTTCGATTGGTTCAACCGTCGGCTGATCATCATGAATGAATCATCCCCACTGTCTCCACGTTTCTCCGTCGAGAGCCTGCAGGAGTCAGAAAAGCGCAAGGAATTGTGCGCCTTCATGACTTCAGCCGATGTTAGCATTGCCGACATCGAGGTCATCGCCACCAAGGTGCACCGCCCGATGATTCACTTCGACCGTGCTACCGTAAAACGCGAGCTGGGTGCCGAAGAGAACCAAGAATATCAGCTGCGTTTTCATCATGCCACCGAGCACGGTAACGCCGTGTTCGATCTTGCGGACGAGTCCACTGGCTCTCGTCGGCTGCTGTTCTTGGCAGGCCCGATACTCGATATTCTCAAGAAGGGGCTAACCCTGGTGGTCGACGAATTGGACTCCAGCTTGCATACGATGTTGGTAAGGCGGCTCGTGCAATTGTTTCATAAGCCCGATCTGAACACCGGCGGTGCCCAACTGATCTTCACCACTCACAATACTTCTCTCCTGGATGCGCCAGACCTCTTCCGGAGAGATCAGATATGGTTTGCTGAGAAAGATCGCCGCCAGGCATCCCGCCTGATTAGCTTGGCAGAGTTCAGCCCTCGCAAGAATGAAGCCCTGGAGCGCGGCTACTTGATGGGGCGCTACGGTGGGCTGCCCTACCTCACCGGTCCGCTGGGGCTGGAGTCTTAGTGGCTCGCGATAACTCGCCCCAAGAGCGGCAGCGCAAGCAGTTCGAACGAAAGCGGGCGTGCCGGGCTACTTACGACCGCATCCTTATCGTTTCCGAAGGCAGCAAGACCGAGCCCAATTACTTCGGCGAAATCCGCAGCTTCTACCGCTTGCATGGCACCAATGTGCAAGTGCACCCGAGTGAATTCGGAACCCAACCGCTGCAGGTGGTGCCTTACGCCCGAGGGTTGTTCATGAACGGCGATCGGAAGAAACAAATACAGCGGCGGGCTTTCGAGCGGGTGTACGCGGTATTCGACCGCGACGATCATACGACCTATCACAATGCGCTGACCTTCGCCAATTCGCTAGACGACAATTTGCGCAACGATTTGCATCAACCTGTAGCTTTCAAGGCTGTAGCTTCTGTACCTTCGTTCGAGTTGTGGCTCTTGCTGCATTTCGAAGACGTTCAGAGTTCGCTCCATCGCGATGAGGTTATGGATAACCAAGGCAATTTTCTTTGCCGTGTTTGATTTAGACGCGGGTACTTTTGAAAAGGACGCCGAAGTTCTTTGCGGATGGCGGCGTGGTGGTCAGCGTTCGAGGCCCAGGCGGAGGCGTTGGTCGACCTTGACGTTGGAGATAACCTGCTTCTTGCCCGAAGGCCAGCGGATGGTGATAGTGACCGGCTCCGCGTTGGTGCCTAAACCAAAGTGGACTCCGTCGAGCACGGAGGAAGCATAGCTGAGACTTGATGAGTAAGTCTGATACTGGCCTCCAACCTCCACCTGGGCGCCCAGGCCGTTGACTAGGTCGAGTTCCAGCCAATGGTTCCCGTTGGCGCTGATATTACGCCACAACTCCACCGGTCCACCCAAAATGGTGACGATGGCGTCGAGGCGGCCGTCGCGGTCGAGGTCGGCGAAGGCGGCACCGCGGTGGGCAGCCAAGGTTTTTTCGAGGCCGCTATTTTCTACCGTGGCGAACTTACCCTTGGTCTGGCGGAAAACAGTATTGGCTTGTAAGTAAGTAGTGGCCTCAAATTTATCGACGATGTCGTTGACGTGGGAATTGGCGGTGAATAGGTCCTTCGCACCGTCGTTATCGAAATCGCCCCAGCCGACGCCCCAGCCACTACGATTATTGGTGAGGCGCGCGACTTGAGATGCGAAGGTTTGGTCGCTGAAGGTTCCGCCGCCCTGATTGCGAAAAACAGGGAAAGTCTCGTTGTTGAGCGCAGTGATGACCAGATCGGGCTTGCCATCGTTGTCGTAGTCCTGGAAGTCGGCGCCCATGCTGGAGATGGGTTTGCCATGATCTAGCAGCGCCACTCCGGCCAGCAAAGCGAGCTCTTCAAACTTACCGTTGCCGAGGTTATGAAAGAGGAAGTTCGGCAGATTGTCGTTGGTGACGAAGGCGTCGAGGCGGCCGTCGCCGTCATAATCGGCAAAGACCACTGCCATGCCGCGGCCTTTCGAAGCGGCGATGCCGGACTTTACCGAGACGTCTTCGAAGATGCCGCCGCCCAAGTTGCGATAGAGCTGATTGGGGCGGGGAGCAAAGTACTTGGGGTTACAATAAACGCGTAAGTTGCGGGCGGTGTCGCCGCAGTAGCGATTTTCGGCCACGTCCCATTTGCCGTAGTTGGCGATGAGTAAGTCGAGCTTGCCGTCGCCGTCATAATCGAACCAGCCAGCGGCGACGCTCCACTCGTCACTCTTGATGCGGGATTTCGATGTAACATCTTCGAATTTTCCGTTGCCTAAGTTCCGGAGGAGTTGGTTGCGATAGACTCCGGTGACGAAGAGATCGACGTGGCCGTCGCCGTCGAAGTCGGCGGCGGCGACACCCATGGAGTAGCCCAGGCCCGAGACGCCGGCGGCTTCGGTGACGTCCGTGAACTTCCAGTTGCCGTCGTTGCGATACAGGCGATTGGCGTCCTGGGGTAACTCCTTCCGTAGCGAAGGAACCGCCGCGCCGTTGGTGAAGAAGAGATCCGGCAGGCCGTCCTGGTTGTAGTCGAAGACGGCGATGCCGCCCGGCATGGTTTCGATCAAATGCTTCTGCGCCGTGGGATGATTCCGCAGGACGAAGCCGGGAGGAGGCATGCTTTCGAAGCGAATCTGCGCGAAGGCCAAAAGAAGAATTGGACTCATGGCGGCGTGATCTTGGCTTGCTCTTCGGCTAAGCGCTCCTGCTCCGTATTGCGGGCTTTGATCTGTTGATATTTGGCCATGGCGGCTTTAGCGGGTTCGGCCTGGCCCGCGGCCAGGTAGGCGCGGGCCAGTTGGAAGTGCAGGCTGCCGTCGGTATCGAGCGAAAGAGCGGCGGTGGCGTGGGGCAGGGCCTGGGCGGGCTGTCCGGCTTGCAGCAGCGCGCGAGCCAGGGCGGCGCGGGCGGGGAGCAAGGTAGGGTCCTGAGTGGCGGCCTGCTTCAAGAACGGGATGGCTTGGTCAGCGAGTTGTTGGGCGAGGTAAAGGTCGCCTTGCAGTAAGTTGAGGTCGGCTGACTTTGCCGGGGCGGCGTCGAGTAGCTTCTGCGCCTCGGGGTATTCGCGGGTTTGCAGCAAAGCAGCTATGAGTTCGCGGGTGAAGTCCGGGTGGTTGGGGGAGAGACGCAAGGTTTCGCGCCAAGCGGCAACGGCTTCGGCGTATTTCTGCTGGTCGCGATAGGTTTCGGCCTGGAAGCGAAAGCTTTCCGCGGACTCGGGTAAAGCGCTTAATCGCGCGAAGGTTTGGCGCGCCAAGCCGTCATAGGCACGCACGCGCCAGTAGAAGCCTTCAGGCGTTCGCTGCGGGCGAGCCAGGCTGAGCGCTTGCGGGAGTTTACCGGCGGCGAAAGCGCATTCAGCCGAAGGCGCTTGGCAGGCGGGCTCACCCAACTTCACTTCGGCGACGTCTTCACTGAGGGCCCAGGACGGTTCGCCGGTTCGGCGGTAGATCTCGGCGATGGCGGCGTGCAGGCCGCGCAGGTTGGGCGACTTGGCGAGCGCTTTGCGGTAGAAGAAAAAGGCGGCGCGGTTTTGGCTGACTTTGGAGCGCGAGTCGGCGAGGAGGGCGAACCAGGGTCCGCTTTCGGGGAACTGCTTGCCCAACTGCGAGAACTCGGTGAAGGCCAGTTCCTCGTAGGCGCGGCCGAGTTGATACCAGGCGGCGGGACGCTGCGGGTCCAGTGTGGCGAGGGCTTCGAGGTGCGGCAGCGCTTCGGTGATTTGGCCCTGGGCGGCATCGACGAGCATGAGCCGAGCTTCGATGTGGCGGGGATCGAGAGCGACGAAGCGCTTCAAAGGTGCGATGGCTTTGGCGGGTTGGCCAGTGCGAAGGTACGAAGCACCGAGGAAGAGATAAGCGGGCGGGGGCGCGCCGGCTTTCAGCGCCTGTTCGAGTATGGGAATGGCCTTGGCATCTTCGCCAGCGAGATGGATCGCCATGCCCTGATTGAATAGCAAGCCGCCGTTGCCGGGCATGGCTTTGACGAGGTCGCCCCAGAGGAGGGCGGCTTCGGCGAAGCGTCCTTGCTCCATGAAGGTCTTGGCCTGGGTGGCTTTTTGTTCCACCGCAGGGGGCTGGGCCGACAGGAGTAGGATGAACAGCAACATGAGTCGTCTACTTCAGGATCGCAAAAACAAAACGGCCCCGGCGTGAAACCGGGGCCGTTTGGGGAAGGGCGGGCCGGAGGCCCACCCCACTAGAACTGGAACCGTAGAGCCAAACGAAATTGCCGTTCGTCCGCCGAGCTGGTAACCCGGAGGAAGTTGGCGTTGGTGACATCGCTGGAGGCGAAGCCCGTCGACAAGCGGCTGTTGGTGAAGTTGTACGCTTCCACCTTGAAGTTCATAGTCACCTTTTCCCAGAAGTTGAAGTTCTTGCTGAGAGTGAGGTCATTGCGGAAGATGCCGGGATTGCGGAGGCTGTTGCGGCCCAAGGAGCCGAAACGAGCTGGCTGGCCTGTCGGCAGGGCGGCGAAGGCGCTGGTGTCGTAGAAGGTGCCGGTGGTACCGATGGCTTCCGGACGGCCCACACTGGCCTTTACCTGGTCAGGCGTCTGCGCATTGCCGGGAAGGTTCAGCGTGCCGCCAGGCGAGCTGGGAGTGAACGGCGTGCCGGTGAAAGCAGCCGTGACGCCCGAAATCTGCCAGCCGCCGATAACGGCATCGGCGACCTTGCCGTTAGCCCATTGCTTACCCTTGCCGAGCGGCAATTCGTAGACATAGCCCATCTGGAAGTTGTGACGACGGTCGAAGCTGGCGGCGGCGTAATTGCGGCGGAAGGCGGGGCCCCAATTGTAAGTGGGGGTGACCCAACCTTCGTCGTCAGCCATGTTGATGGCCTTTGACCAGGTATAGGCACCCTGCAGGGTCAGGCCTTTGGCTTGGCGGCGAACCGAGGTCTGAAGGGCGTGGTAGTTGGAGCTGAGGTAGCCGTCCCAGAGGAGGCTGGCGATGTTGCGGCCGAAGGGAGCGGAGTAAGGACGGCCCGCGTTGCCGGCGCCCAGCACTTGGCCGGAGTTGACGTCACGGTCGGCCATCATGTGGGTAGTTTGGGTGCCGACATAGGCTACTGAGGAAACGATGGAACCCGGCAAGCGGCGCTCCAAAGTGAGGTTCCAGCTTTGGATGTAGCCGCGAGTGATTCGGCCGGTGACCGGGCTGCGCATGTCAGCCGCGGCGGGAAGATTCACGACACCAGTGGAGAGGTCAGGACCGACGACGGGCGGAATACCCAGCGCCAAGGAGCGGACGCCCACGTTGTCGTTGTCGGACGGGAAGCTGAAGTTCACGGTCAGCGGGTAGAAGCCACGCAACGGACGGCTCCAGGGCAGCGGGCTGTAGTTGATGCCGTAGCCGGTGCGGAGGACGGTCTTCTCGTTCAAACGGTAAGCAATGCCCAAGCGGGGAGCCAAGTTCAGCTTGCTCACCGTGAAGCCATTGCTGCGCGGTACGTTGCCACGGCCGCCCAGGAAGACCTGGTTGGTGTCAGGTACATAACGCTCGATACCAAAGCCGTTCGAACGGCCCATGAGCGGGTAGTACTCATAGCGGAGGCCCCAGCTGATGGTGAGCTTGCGGGTGGCTTGGAAACGATCCTGAGCGTAGAAGCCGAATTGATACTCGCGGCCCGTGGCCAGGATGTTCTGGATGCTCTTGGAGATTTGGTTCGGCAGGCCCAGGAGGAACGCGCCGTAGCTATTGATGTTGTTGAAAGAGCCGTTGCCGGTAACGCCGCCGTTG
>JAYVUQ010000963.1:0-7659 GCA_043787785.1 Bryobacteraceae bacterium | reverse complement strand
CGAACCCCGCCAACTCCGCATGGGTCAAAGGCCACGGAATCTCTTCGTTCACCTCAGGTACGTCGCAGCCCCGGCCGATCACCAACAGCCGTTTCAAAGCCAACCTCGCAATCGCTGTCACGGCCGGCGTCCGCAGGGGCCGCGGTAGCGCCTGCAACGTATAGGCCTCCAGCACAAAGTCCGCCGGCGCTAATCCGCAAGCGAACAAATCGCCCACCTGATACTCCACCGTTGACGCCGGAAACCGATTCCGGCACCAAGCCACCGCAGTGGGAGAAATGTCGAAAGCCGTCACCGCAAAGCCAAGCCCCGCCAGATACTCGGCGTCGTCGCCCAAGCCGCAACCGATCACCAATGCGGTTTGCCCTACGCCCGCCAGCCCAGTCTGCTCCGCCCACGCCACTAAGTGCGGATTGATCCCTTTTTCCGCCCAAGGGATCGCCGCCCGCTCGCCATTCGCCATCACGTAAGCCGGCTCAAACCAGCCCGTCGCGTCGCCCGCGCTCCAATGCTTTTCCTGCAGTGGCTTAAAATCTACCTTGCTCATCTCCCCAGGTTAGCAAGCGGCGCATTTGACGCTCTTCGCACTACTTCGCTAGACTTGTGAAAGTGCCGTCGCAACGTTCCTGCCACTTTTCATGTTGGCAGTAATGATTCGGACCCATCCGGAGGGCCCGGCCAATCACCGAGAGGAAACCGATAATCAGTGGCTGCTGATGGATTAAGACATATCTTTACGTCTGAGAGCGTAACGGAAGGCCATCCCGATAAGATGGCCGACCAGATCTCGGATGCGATTCTAGACGCCTGTTTGAAAGATGACCCGCTTTCGCGTGTCGCCTGTGAGACCTTCGTTTCTACGGGTCTGTGCATCGTCGGCGGGGAAATCACGACGAAGTCTGTTTTCAACGCTCCCAACATCGCCCGCGAAGTGATCGCCGACATCGGCTTCACCAGCTCCGACATGGGCTATGACGCCAAGACCGTCGGCGTGCTGAACGCCATCCAAACCCAGTCGCCCGACATCGCCATGGGCGTAGACACCGGCGGCGCCGGCGACCAGGGCCTCATGTTCGGCTATGCCTGCGACGAAACCGATGAGCTGATGCCGCTGCCGATTCAGTTGGCCCACCAGTTGGCGCGCCGCTTGAGCGAGGCCCGCCGCAATGGTGAACTCAAGTACCTTCGGCCCGACGGCAAAACGCAAGTTTCCGTCGAGTATGAGGATGGAGTGCCGGTGCGCATCGACGCTATCGTCGTTTCCACCCAACACTCCGACATCGTCACCACTGAGAAGCTCCGCAAGGAAGTCCGCTCCAAGATCATCGATGCCGTCGTGCCCAAGGGCATGGTGGACAAGAGGACCGCGTATCACATCAACCCCACCGGCCGCTTCGTCATCGGTGGACCCCACGGTGACACTGGCCTTACCGGCCGCAAGATCATCGTCGACACCTATGGTGGTATGGGCCGTCATGGCGGAGGTGCCTTCTCCGGCAAGGATCCGACGAAGGTGGACCGTTCCGCTTGCTACGCCGCCCGCTACATTGCCAAAAACCTGGTCGCCGCCAAGCTTGCCCGCAAGGTGGAAGTGCAGTTGGCGTACGCCATCGGCGTCGCCGAGCCGGTGTCGGTTCTGGTAGACACTTTTGGCACCAGCACGGTTTCGGCTGCGGCCCTCACCAAGCTCGTTCGCGAGCACTTCATCCTGACGCCCAAGGGCATCATCGACATGCTGAAGCTGCGTCGCCCGGTTTACCGCAAGACCGCCGCCTTCGGCCACTTCGGTCGCTCCGGCGACGGCTTCACCTGGGAAAAGACCGACAAAGCCTCGCTCCTCAAAAAGGCTGCGGCCTCGCTCTAACCCTTTCCTCCTAGACAGAGACGGCGGGCACCTTTTGGGTGTCCGCCCTTTTTTGTTTGTGGGATGCCCTCTTCCGCCGCAGCGCATTTGCCTACTTGGCGAGTGCTAATGCGGTTGCCGGCAAGGCATGACCCGGTGGTGCCAAAATTCTGGTGGAAAATGCGCGAAGGAGAGAGCGATTTCCACAGTACGTTATCGGCAAATGGCTGATTCGCCAGAGTTTGTTGAGTTTGTTCAGGGGCGCTGGTGACTCGGCGTCATCCGGAAGTAGTTACGGTGGCGGGGGATTGAGTTTTTCGAGCCTTTGCAGGAGGCGGTCGCAGTTAGCGGCCTTACGGACGATGTTGAACTTAAGTAGAGCCAATAGCTCCGCGCCATGTTTCACTTTGAGATAGGAACCCGTCTTTGTATTCTTAACCGCGCGTTGCAAAACGCCTACCGGGTCGGGAATGTCTTCAATTGGTCTACCAGGAATCGCGTTGGAATTGAAATTCCGACCAAAGTATTTTTCCAATAATTTAGGGTCGGCGAGAAACCAGCTCTCCATCTCTTGAACCATGAAGAACTCGTCGTCGTTCCTGACCCTAGGCGGAGGTCCATCGCTGTCGATGAGCAACAAGTACAGGTCCTTCGGATACTCTTCGCGGAGTCGGTCGCAAAGCTTCTTTGTCCTCCCCTTGTCGCCGCAGAGGACGATTTTCAGGGTGACCTGTCGCTCCCGAAGCTCAGCGATGTGTGCGCGGAACAGAGCATTAAAGCCCCTGGTAAGTTCTTTGTCGCCCTCGATGAGAAGGGTTACAATCACCGATTTCCACCTAGCACGCCTCGCTGCCAAAGGCTACCGAGGGAAAACTCCTCTAGCCAAATTTTCAGTTCAGTGCGGGATTGACGGTTGAGCGTTGTTCCGTTTTCGGCATTCTTCTCGCAGACCACAACCGCTTCCGGGCGATCAGAGAAGCGACTCACCAGGGCTTCCGAGTGGGTCGTAACGATCAGTTGTGTACGCTCTTCGGCCTCCTCCATGGCACGACCCACAAGCGTGATGGCGTCAGGGTGAAGGCCGGTTTCGGGCTCGTCGATACAGATGAGCGGGGGCGGAGCAGGGTCGAGGAGAATTGCCAGGAGGCACAGGAATTTGAGGGTGCCGTCCGAGATGCGTTCGGTGGGCGTTGGCCGGTCGAGCATGGCTTCGCGGAGTTGGAGCGTCCAAGCGCCGTTGACCCACCTTGGTTTTATTCCGGTATAGTGCGGAGCGAACTCCGTCAGAAACTCGTTTACCGCGCTAAGGCGCTCCTGGTTATCGAGTTCGTGGAGCGCATAAGCCAAGTTAGAACCGGACGAACTGAGACGCGGATCGGCAGCCCCCGTGGTGTACACGCCGTTGCGCAGGCCGTTGCCTCTTGTGGTGTCGAAGCTTCGATAAATGCTGATCCTTTCGAACTCCTCCGACAGTTGCGTCACGTGGTCAGAGGAAGGGCTACGGTACTGAGATAGAAATGCCTGGAATGGGCGCAGCTTCCTAGGGTCAACTGATGGCCGGACTACGGCCTGCATTTCCCCCCAACTAAACTCACCCTCAGTGCGACGGAACTCATCGCTCAAAACTGTGCCGTCGGGAAGACAAATTTTGAGGTTCTCTGACGCCACACGGGGCGCACGATTCTCAGCGCGAAACGATAAGGAATACTTCAGGCTTAGCGAATGAGCACAGGTGGTGACCAGCATCGAGGCGCTCTTGACCTCCGGCACCCAGCGGATCCACTGCTCCGCGCCACCATCGTTCAACACGAAAGAACTCAAGTCATCCGGGCAATGACGAAGAAAATCGATCGCGTTGATGACATTGGACTTGCCTGACCCGTTTGGACCAATGAGCACATTCACCGGGCCCAACTCGATCTCGACGTCCTGAAACGATAGGAAGTCCTTCAGATGTAGGGACTGAATGAACATACTTCAGTCTACTTCGCGGGCCGCTCGCGAAGTATTCGCTGGCGCGGAAATTCACGTTAGTCGTCGTGTGATCAAACCAGCCGGTGGGCGTCTCGACGTATTCGTATTGCCCGGGCTTGCCCGTCGAAACCGGCGCCGCGCCGATGAAGTGAACCGCCGCCGTCTCCGACATCCAAAAGAGCATCAACGCCTGCACCGCCAGGCTACGGTCCACCAATACGGCGCACTCCGGCGGCAACCCGTTGGATGGCGTCAAAAAGCGCCCGGGCCAAGCGGGTCAGAAGCAGGTCAGCGTAGATGTGCTGCCCGCTCTCCGGCAACCTCCCGCCGCCGGTCTACCTGATGGGCAAAATAGTCCGCCATTCGCGCGCCATCCGCTTGCGCGCAAACTACCCATGGCACCAGCCCTCCCACGGCTAACAGCATGTCCGCCAAGTTGATCCCGGTGCCGATAGCTCTACCTTCCGCGAGCAGCTCATTCTGCGGCGGTCGCTCAGGCCGTTCACAAGCATCTTTCCGCTTAAAGTGAACCGACCAACTACACCCCGAAACCGGCCGAGATGACGGGCAGCGATTTGCGGGGGTAGAATGTAAGCACTATGTTTACCCGCCGCGACCTGGTTGCCGCTTCCGCTGCTTTATCTCTCAGCTCTCGCTTGCAAGCGGCCGATACCGCGAGCGGCATGAAGGGCCGGGTGAATCACTCGGTGTGTAAGTGGTGCTACGCCAAGGTCCCTCTGGAAGACCTTTGCAAGCAAAGTAAGGATCTCGGCCTGAACTCCATCGAGTTACTCGGCCCCGCCGACTGGCCCATGCTCAAGCAATACAACCTTACCTGCGCCATGACCACCAACCCCGTCGTCGACGGACTGGGCGGCATCGCCAAAGCCTTTAACCGTGTCGAGCACCACGATAAGCTCGTCACCGCCTACGAGGACTGGATCCCCAAAGCCGCCGCCGCCGGCCTCACCAACGTGATCTGCTTCTCTGGCAACCGCGACGGCATGGCCGATGCGCAAGGCTTAGAGATTTGCGCGAAGGGCCTCAAACGCCTGATGGCCCTGTGCGAAAAGCACAAAGTGAATCTGGCGATGGAGCTCCTCAACTCCAAGGTGAACCACAAGGACTACATGTGCGACCACTCCGAGTGGGGCGTCGAACTCTGCAAGCAAGTCGGCTCCGAGCGCTTTAAGCTGCTTTACGACATCTATCACATGCAGATTATGGAAGGCGACGTCATTGCCACCATCAAGAAGCACAACGCTTACTTCGCCCACTATCACACTGGCGGCGTCCCCGGCCGCGCCGAGATCGACGAGACGCAAGAGCTCAACTATCCGGCCATCATGAAGGCCATCGTCGACACCGGTTTCAAAGGCTTCGTCGCCCAGGAGTTCATCCCCAAGCGGCCCGATGTCCTCGGCTCCCTCAAGCAGGGCATCCGTATTTGCGACGTGTAAGACTTTCTCGGGCTTCGAATGCGAGCGCCTCAAGATTCCGCACACCCACGGTACCGGCTGCACTTACTCCGGCGCCATTACGACCTTACTCGCACCGACTTATTCTAAACATGCCTCACCCCAAGGCGAAGCACTCCTAGGGCATCAGTATCGACCCGGCTTGCCAAAAAGAAAGCAGTAAATCTCGAACAACGCCCTGTACGGTCGATTCCCAGTGGAGGGAGATGGGAAGGGCGATCGCCCGCCGCCGGCAGCCAGGACACAAGAGGCTCATGGCCGCGCCGGTGGCGAGGTAGATGGTAGCAATCGACACGGACGATGCGGGCGGCCACTTGCGCCGCGCCCAGTGCAGGTCAAACGCCATCACGCGCAGGGCTTCCCATAAAGATGGTGAAAGTCCCAAAAGTGGCCATGATCCGCGCCCTTGAGCTATTTCTTGTCCGCAGCGCAGTTACAAACCTTCGCATTATGGCTGCTTTCGGCAGGCCCACTCTTGTTCCTGTTCTGCCTGACCCTGGTCAGCCTGGATGCCATCCAGGGTCGCCGCACCGAATTGATGCAACGTGTGCTCTGCCTGGGCGGATGGCTGGTTCTGCCACCGCTGGCAGGCTTTGCGGTCTGGTTCATCGGCCGCCACTCGGCAACATCTTTTGGCCTGCCGGAGTCACTTTGCCGATGCGCCAAAAGGCCTTCGCGACTTCATCGTGATCTCGCTGTTGGCCTTGGTCCTGCTGGTGCCGCTGCTCTTGCGCTTCGATCCCCGCGACCTTAACCAGCTCTTCGCCGCCAGTATTATCCTGATCGCGGGGCTCACCCTACTCCACATGATTGTCACCCACGAACTAGTGAAGTAGCCTTCTCCGTAGCGATTAGCGGCATCGGTTGGGGGCTTGACTTTCGCTCTGGGCAGGGGGTGTGAGCGTGTATGTCACCGAACCTGCAACTTTGGTGTGGTAACCTTTTTTTGATCTCTCGTTATGACACATCGCGTTGTTCGTTAAGCGCTAATCAAGACACCAGAAAGTTCGCATCATGAAACTAAGTATGAATCAGCTAAGGCCGGGTGCTTTCGGTTCCGTCACCTTCCTGCTGGCATCCACCCTAACCCTCGCAGTGTCGTTCGGACAAACTCCGGCCCAGTGGGTTACCGAACACAACAAATACCGCCAGAACCTGACCGGTTTTGCGGGCCAACCGACGGCCAGCCCCAACCTTATCTGGAGCGATGGCCTCGCCAGGGACGCACAGGAATGGGCCGACAGGTCGTCCGCCGCTGGAATACCACTCCGGCACCGGCCCAACTCCTCCACCAACGACACCGCCGCCGCGCGCGCCTGGGGCGAAAACCTGGCCTGGGGATCGTCCGCCACCTACGATGGCCTCGAAGGCCTGACCGCCTGGTACAACGAGAGGCCTTTCTTTATCCCCGCCACCAGTAGATGCAGCCCCGGTAACGTATGCGGACACTTCACGCAAGTGATCTCGCAGTTGTCGAGAGAAGTGGGATGCGCCACTGCCTCCGGGCCCAACGGCACGTTCGTTGTCTGCAATTACGCGCCGCACGGCAACGACACCAGCAGCGGTGGTTACGCCGATCTCTACCCGAACCAAAGGGCGCCTGTGCCTGGCGGAGCATCCTTTGGCAACCTCAGGACCGAACTCAACGTGGACTTGATTTACAACGATTGCTTGAAGACCTTGGCCGATGGGTTGCTCGCCGCCGCCGTCCCCACCACTGCGGGCACCCCGGTCGACTTGGCCCCGGCGTGTAATTTCACCAAGGTGAGATCCTACGATTCCGGCGTACTTTCACCCTACACGGGTCCGCCCGACAGCGCCGCCGGCATCTTCATCGGTTACATTTTTCGAGGCAGAGTCCTCGGCCTCAATGGGGCCGTCGCGGTCAGTTTGAATCCCGCGCGGGCCGTTCTCGTTACGGGCGAGTAATTCCCTGTTTCCAGTCGAAAGTGTCCGGCACTAGGGACCGTCGAAGTGGACTTCATCGATAGCGCCTACAACACGCTGCCGCACGATGCCCTGACCACGCTGGTGGACAGGAACATGCGCCTGGTGGGGGGGCGTGACTTACACTGCCGAAGAACAGGCCTTCGCCGAAACCATCCGCAAGTCGCTGCCCCAAGCCACTCGGCTCATCGGCAGCCAGTCAATCTCGGTTTGCTCTTTATGAAAGGCGAAGGTGTTCCGCAGGACTACATTCAGGCTCATATGTGGTTCAATCTCTCGGCTTCACGTGCTTCAGGAGACGACCGCAAGCTTTACGCCGATAGTCGGGATGGCGTGGCTACCAAAATGACGGCCGCGCAAGTCGGGGAAGCGCAGCGCCTTGCTCGCGAGTGGAAACCGAAGACCTAGAAAGAGGGA
>JAYVUQ010000962.1:0-13730 GCA_043787785.1 Bryobacteraceae bacterium | reverse complement strand
TCACCACGGCAGTGTCGGCCGGGTATGCTGCCGGGGCCGTGATACGCCAGTTATCGCCGGCGCCGCGTTGTAAGATCAACGGCGGCTCGCCGAGTTTGCGTAACTCGATGGCGGTGAACTGGGAGGCGGGTAAGTCGAGTAACTTGGTGAAACCGCCTTCCGGCGCGTTCTGAGTTTTGGCCCCCTTGGAGGCGGCTTTCTCTTCGTCCTGTAACGACCACCAGACGCCGCCGCCGAGCAGGGCGGCGAGACCCAACGCGACATACAAACTTCGTTGGTTCATGTCTATCTCCGCTTCAGCCAGACCATGATACCGGCTCCGATGGCGAGCAAGGGCAGCACGAATTGGCTAAAAGTGCGAATGGTAAGGATCTGAGCGCGGCTGAGGTTCATCGGGCGGCTGTCGGGATCCTTGGGGCGGATGGAAATGAGGTCCTCGTCGGCGGAGAGCCAGTTACACATGTTCAGGAAGAGGTCGCTGTTGCCTTGGAAGCGCAGGATGCTGTTGGAGACGAACATCGACGAACCGACGACGACGAAGCGCCCCTTCTTGACGGTGCCGGCAGCGGCGATGGGGAGTGGGCCCTGCTTATCGTCCTTACTGGGGGCGATCTGGGCGGAGGCTAAGTTCTTGGTGGCAAAGCTGGACTGGAGGGTGGAGAAAAGCTTCTGGGCCGTGGCTTCGCCTGAGTTTGGTTTTACCTCTAAGGACCGGACGAGCGGGAAGGCGGTGGCTGAGCGGCTCATCTCGCGCACGATGGGGTGGGTGTCATAGGCGGCGACTAAGGGCGTGGCTTCGCTGAGGCCGAACATTTGCCCGGCGCGGCTGTCGTCGATGACTAAGTCGGCGTTGAGGGTGATGCCCCATTTCGCTAACATGGCGACTAAGGCGGCGTTGGGGGCGATTTTTTCGGCACCTAATTGCAGCGGAGGGTCGAGCATGAAGAGGACCGCGCCGTTTTGCTCGACCTTATTCTGTAAGACCTGCACGATTTCGGCGGGGTAATCGAAGCGAGGGCCGGCGACGATGGTGATGGTGCAACTGGCCGGGATTTCGCGTTTCTCCAAGAGGCTGATGGTTTGAGTCTTGTAGTTATTGCGTTCGAGCGTGGTCTTTACCTGGGAGTAGCCGCTACCCTTTTGGCTATCGCCGGGGTCGCGCTCGCCACTGCCTTGCAGGAAGCAGACTTCGCGGTCGGTACCTTTGAGGAGCCGCACCATGGCGCCGGTGACCTCCTCTTCGCTTAAGGATTTGGCCTCCTGGCGAGCGTTGCCGCTTTCGACCAGGATGGTGCCAGGCTGCTTGATGTTCTTTTCGCGAGCCAAGCGAGCCATTTTATTGCCGTCAACATATTCGACCTTCAGCTTGTCGGAGAGGGCGGAGTAACGATCGAGTAAGTCGCGCGCGCCGCGGAATTGGTCGGGCGCGTCCCAGAAGCTGATGGTGACATCCTGCTTCAGGTTTTTGACAATCTTTTCAGTTTGTTCTGAGAGGCTATAGCGTTTGTTGGCGGTGGTGTCGTAGGACTTACTGTGCCGGGTACCCAGCCAGTTGATGGTGGCGAGAATGGCCAACACCACCAGGACGTAGGCTGAAGTGTAAGCCACAAACTTAGTTTGCCGTTTTTGCATGAAATCCGAAGCCATGGTTAGGACCTCCACCGGAGAGACTCAAGTGACCGGGCGGTAAGAAAAAGGCCCAGGAAGGTGAGCGAAACGTAGTAAATGACGTCTTTGGTGTCGATGACGCCGCGGGTGAATGACTCGAAATGGGACATCACCGAGAGATAGGACATCACTTTGGCCCACGTGGCGGTTTCGTAACCGGCGACCCATTCAAAGGTCCAGAGTAACAAAGCGATGCCGAAGGTGGTGGCGCCGGCGATGATCTGGTTTTTGGTGGTGGTGGAGATGAAGAGGCCGATTGAAAGCAGGGCACCGGCTTGCAGCATCAGCCCGAGGAAGCCGACCAGCATTGGCTTCCAATCCGGATTACTGTAAGCGAAGAGAAAGAAGAAATTAAGGGACGCGAAGCCGACCATGGCGCCGTACATCACGACGGCGGAGAGCCATTTGCCGATGAGCATTTCGGCGTCGGTGATGGGCGAGGTGAGTAGTAACTCGATGGTGCCTTGGCGTTTCTCTTCGGCGAAGAGGCGCATGGTGATAAGGGGAATCAGAAATAGTCCGACGACACTCATATTTTGGATGAGAGGCCGGATAACGAATTCGTTGACGTTCATGTTGCCACCCATCTGCATTTGCCGCTGGCCCATGATGGCGAAGTAGCCGACGACGTTCCAGAAGAAGAAGCCGATGATCAGGGCGAACATGGTGAGCAGTAAGTAGCCGACGGGAGAAGAGAAGTAACTCTTGATCTCCTTATTACAGATAGTCCAGACGTTTCTCATGGTTGCGCTTCCTCTGGGGCAGCGGCTGGCTGCGCACCGGTTAATTCCAGGTAGATTTTTTCGAGGCCCGAGCGTAACTCATTCAAGTTGAGGTTGGCGGCGACGACGGCGCGGGCAATGTCGCCGCGGGCGTCGTGTCCGGCCCGGCTTTCCACTTCGAAACGGACGCGATTGCGGCGCACTTCGCCGGTCTGGCTGACACGGGTGACGCCAGGCGTGTTTTCTAATACTTGCTTGACGAGCGGGAAATTGAGTTCGCCTTCGCGCGGCTCGATTTCGATGTCCACGGCGCCGACGCCGCGGGCAATGAGGTTGTCGAGCGGCTCAATGGCGCGTAGCTGGCCTTTGGCAATGATGATGACTTGCTCGCACATGGCCTCCACCTCTTGCAAAATATGCGTGCTGAGGATGATGGTGTGGTCGCCGGCGAGGCCTTTGATGAGGTCGCGCGTTTCCATGATCTGGCGGGGATCGAGGCCAGAGGTGGGTTCGTCGAGGATGAGCACATCGGGGTTGTGGATGATGGCTTGGGCGAGCCCCACCCGCTGACGGTAGCCTTTGGAGAGCTTGCCGATCAAGCGGTTCTTGACGTCGGCGACGGCGCAGCGCTGTTCCACTTCGGCGACGCGCTTGGTGAGGTCAGCCGAGGGGATGCCCTTCAAGGCGCCGACGAAGCGCAGGTACTCGTCGACGGACATATCGGGGTAAAGAGGAGGCGTTTCGGGCAGATAGCCGATGCGCTTCTTTACCTCCTGCGGTTTTTCGACGCAATCGAAGCCGGCGACGCTCGCTTTGCCCGTGGTGGGGGGCATGAAGCAGGTGAGCACGCGCATGGTGGTGGTTTTGCCGGCCCCATTGGGACCCAGAAAACCGACGATACGCCCTCGCTCGACTTCGAAGGAAATGTGGTCCACGGCCAAATTTTGGGCGTAGCGCTTGGTTAAGCCTTCGACTCGGATCATAGGTATTTGGACTTTCGGATAGTGTTTACTGGTCTATTGGACGCGGACCGGTACATTCAAGGGGGATGCCGCGCCACGCTTTTGCGAAACTATTAGTTTATCTCACGAACGCCAAATTTTGATGGCAATTGTCTTGGGTCTGGTGATTAAGGGGGGGCGAATGCGCACTTACCGCTTGAGGCGGCTGGTTAGCGCGATTCTGAGGCGCGGGCTTTTTTCTCGGCTTCTTTTTCGATGAGGAACTGAGTGTAGCCGGTCTTTTGAGTGTCGCTGAGCAAGCCGCGAATGGATTCCACCTGCTCGTCGTGAATCCGCTTCATCTCGGGGCGGCTGCGCTCGCGCACTTCGTTATAGCGGGCGCGGGTGACGTCTAAAACTTCGTTGACCTTGGTCTCCTGCGGGTGATCGAGCGCCAGGCGTTGGCGGAGTTCGGAGACGTACTTGGCGCGCCACTGTTCAGGCGTTCGTGGGGAGGTGGCGGCGCTAACGACGTTTGAGGCGAGCAGCCTTTGTCCGAGTACGCCAGCGGCGACACCGGAAGCGAAAATCAACACGACGTAAAGGGCGATGCTCCAATTTGAGCGTTTCAAGCTATTCGTCCTCAACCACAATCCAGGGTTCAGCATTCGAGGGATGCTGTTTGGCCGGGTCGAAACTGGCCGGTTGGAAGGTGCCACCGTCAGTCTCGATATGGTTGTCGGCTTCGAGAACCTCAAGGTAATCAGAATACGGCGCGTTCTGCGTGAAGAGGAAAGCGCCCATGGCGAGGCAGCCAGCTAGCGCGGCGGTGAGCATCCCATGAGTGAACAAGCGAAAACGCCGGTTGAAGGTGCGCTTGCCCTCAATATGTTTCCACAGATTGGGCATGAAGTTCGCGCCCGCATCAGAATCGGGCGTTATCGCCCGGTATTCGGCAAAAAGTTGGTCGAGCCTGGGAGATTTTAGATCTGCGTCCATCAAACTGTACTCGTTAGAATAACGTCTTCACGGGTCATTAGGTTACTGCTGCTCTGGTTACTGCTGGTCTGGTGCCGTGAGCCCAGCCTGTTGTCTTTCAAACGCTTTCAGGACGCGCTGGCGGGCGCGAAACAGGCGCACTTTAATTGCATTCTCTTTGGCGTCATAGATCTTTTCCAGTTCGCGAATGGATAGGCCTTCCACTTCCTTTAGAGTCAAGAGGATACGATCTTCCTCCGAGACCGAGGCGAGCAGCGATTGGACTAGTTCGCGGGTAGCCTTTTTGCGGGCGTCCTCGATTCCACGGTCCATCGAGGCGGAGGCGTCGGCTAGAATGACTTGTTCCTCAGAAAGATCGGCCATGCGCGATTCTGGCCGACGGCGTTTGCGGCGCAGATAATCGTAGGATGCGTTGACCGTCAGCCGGTAAAGCCAAGGTTCGAACATTTCGGCGGTACGCAATTGTTCTAACGACTCGTAAAGGCGCAAGAAGACAACTTGGCCAACGTCCTCAACATCTTCCGGACGGCCGATGAGGCGTCCAATGGTACCCAGAATGCGGCGGCGGTAGGCGCGGACAATGTCATTGAAGGCGGCGTCATCGCCCTTGGTGGCGCGTTCGATTAAGGTGAAATCGACGAGCATTTAGAGGGGGGTGACCCCGCGCGGAGCGGCTAAGACGAAACTAGAAGCTCGAAGCCACATGAATATTTCATCACTAGGCTACTTGGGATGTGGGGTGAATGGCAAACCCTTTCTTCTCAGCCCTTTCTCTTCGGCGGCCTAGAAAAGCGTGGTGACATCCTTCCATTCGCGGTTCTGGCTTTCGCCGACCGCGGGGTAAACTACGTGGCCCTGGTAGGTGTTGAGGCCCTGGGCAATGGCGGGCGAGGCTTGGCAAGCGGCGGCCAAACCACGGGCGGCAATCTTGAAGAGATAGGGGAAGGTGGCGTTGGTGAGGCCGTAGGTGGAGGTGTGGGGCACGGCGGCCGGCATGTTGGAGACGCAGTAGTGCAGCACATCGTCGACGTAGTAGACAGGGTCGGAGTGGGTGGTGGCGTGGGCGGTTTCGATGCAACCACCTTGGTCAATGGCGACATCGACGACGACCGAGCCGGGGCGCATCAACTTGATCATCTCGCGGCGAACGACCTTGGGGGCGGAGGCTCCCGGAACAAGCACGGCGCCAATGACGAGGTCCGCTAGGCGAAGGCTTTCGCGCACCGTGTGGGTGTTGGAGGCGAGGGTGACGATCTGGCCGTTGTAGATATCGTCCAGTTCGCGCAAGCGGTTGAGGTTTTTGTCGATCAGAATGACGTGGGCGCCCAGGCCGACGGCGATTTTGGCCGCGTTGTGGCCCACCACACCGCCGCCGATGATGACCACATTGCCGGCTTGCACGCCGGGAATGCCACCCAGCAGGATGCCGCGGCCGCCCATGGGCTTTTCCAGATACTGCGCGCCCACTTGCACGGACATGCGCCCGGCGATCTCGCTCATGGGGGTGAGCAGGGGCAGGGAACCGTCGGATTCGCGAATGGTTTCATAGGCGACGGCGGTGACTTTGGTTTCGAGTAGACGGTCAGTCAATTCGCGCAGGGGGGCAAGGTGGAGGTAAGTGAAGAGCAAAAGGTCAGGCCGGAAGTGCCGGTATTCGCTGGGTTGCGGCTCCTTCACTTTGACGATCATGTCGGCCTTGGCCCACACTTCGGCGGCGGAATTGAGGACGTGCGCGCCTGCTTCTTCGTATTCAACGTCCTGAATAGAGCTTAAGCGCCCGGCGCCTGACTCGACCCAAACCTCGTGACCATACTCCCGCAACGTGGACACCCCCGCCGGCACCAAGCCGACGCGTGACTCGTGGTCCTTTATTTCCTTGGGCACCCCAATGATCATGGCGATAATACTCCCTAGCTCAGTATGATGCCGGTTTCGGTTTACGGAATGCGTAAAGATTGGTGCGCCACCAGTTGCCAGGCACCTTTGGAGTAATACCAGACGTGCATGAAGCGGAGGCGGCCCGGCGGATTGACGACGCCTTTAGTGCTTGACTCGACGAGGGCGGTGGCGGTGACGACGGCGGTGGGGCCATAAAGACGCACTTCCATGCCTTCGTGTTGCAGCTTGGCGTACTTCTGGTGGCCCGACTTCAGCTTGTCGATGAACATGGCCTTCGAGTCGATGGTGCCGGTGGAGTGGATGTAGTTGAGGTCCTCGGCGAGGAGCCGGTTGAGGGTGGCGGTATCGGCTTTGACGGTGGCCGCGCCCCAGGCTTTTTCATTTGCGGCGACGGCATCCTTAGTTTGTGGCTCGGCGGCTGTGGCGGTGAGAGCGAGCAGGGCGATGAGAGTGTGGCGGAGCATCGCCCACAGTTTACCGTAGTTTCGGAGATGGAAGAGGGCGGTGTTTGGCCACGGACTCAATCGTTGCGACTCCCCGCAGATGCGGGTAACTTAGCACTCCATGGGCGGTGATTGAATGCCCCTCAGTGGGGTGAGGAAACTAACTCGGTACCCATGTTTGAGAAATAGTATCCCTAAAAGCTTGATTTATAAACTAGATAGGTGATAGATAAAAGATCTTACAATTGAAAGGAGTCCGATTTATTAGAATGAGACGAAAGCTGACGTCAGTGGTCACGATTCATGGAATCCGGACACCCGGTGATTGGCAGACGAACGAGGATGGAATGGGTCGTTTGTTATCGGCTCATTTTGAACACCGGCCATTTACCTATGATGAATATCGACATCCGATTCTGGGAGTTGTTTGGCTAGCGTTAGCGCCTATTTCTTTGGCCCTGAGTAGTGCCCTGTGCATTAGTTGTTTCGGGTTAATTCTGATAGCTGGCTGGCATCTTTCTCTTTTGATGATTCCATTGATAGCAGCCTTTGCCATCTATGGGATGGCGGCATATCTGGCCAGAAAGCGACTCAACGGCGTCATCTGCCGATTGAAAAAGCGTATCGGTGCGGGGCACCCCCATATCATTGCTCATAGCCTGGGCAGCTTCCTGTTGGGCTCTGTTCTGAAGCGGTTTTCGGATATCAAGGTCGGACGGATCATTTTTGCGGGATCGGTCTTGCCAAGCAATTTTGCTTGGGTCGGAATTCGGAGCCGTTTTACCGACATACGGAATGAGATGGCCACTGATGACTGGGTGCCCGATGTAGCAGAATGGCTGAGCCGTTTCATTCGCGATCTGGGGTGCTCGGGTGCGCAAGGATTTCAGGGAGCCTATTTGAGAGACGCGTGCCCGCCATATGACTCTCTCCAACTGCCGGACGCTAAGCCTTGTAGCGTCAGTTGCGGCTGTTTCGCGGGTAATTCCGGCGAGTGCGTGCAAAATGTTCATTTTCACTCGATGCGGCACACCGATTGGTTTGAGGGAACTACTCATGCTCTGCGTTTCTGGCTCCCGCATTTGTGGGCAATCTCGGCCCAACGCTATGCGGAATTCGTTCAGTTATGCTTCGAATGCCAGCGAACGACAGCGACCGGAGACAGGACGAGCCGGGTAGCTATGGACGCGGAGAATCATTTAAGAGACTTCTGCTGGGGATGGGTCGCGAAACAGAGCGAGTCCGCCGCCCAAGCTGCACGACGTAACCTCAAACCCTATTTGCGCGACAGGGGTTTGAAGATCTCCGCGCAGGAACTGGACGAACTTGAAGCTTTGACGATTCATCAATTGTGGAATGTGATCGCGCGAGCACACAGATCTCCTGAGAGTTGCGCGCGCGATTTGCACCCCGACGTGGCGATGGAGAAAGCGGCGAAAACTGCTTTTCAGCTCGCGTATCCGCGAACCTATGCGCAGGGAGCTTAGCCGGTTCCCCTATGCATTCCTCATCCCTCATCTGTTTGCTCGATGCGGTAGCGGTTCCCGACGCAGGGCACGACGAGTGGGAAGAACTTTACAGTAGACTTTGGCCCTACACTCTCGCCATCATTTATCGCAGCGTATATGGCAATCGCGGCATGGCGGAGGATTTGTGTCAAGAGGTAATGCTACGCCTGGTTCGTTCCTTGCGGCATCAGGACTTTGCTCCTAGCGCCACGCTTTCGTTTATCCGTGAGGTTTGTCGGAGCGTGATCGTGGATAGCCGGCGAAAGGAGCGGAGCTTTATCGCGGTTGCCAGTCCGGAGGCGGTGCCCAGTGCGAAGCCCTCGCCTGAAGCGCAAGCGATCGAGAGCAACCTGGCTGAATCCGTCCGCAGCCGGTTGACCCGAAACGATGCTAAATTGGCTCAGTTGGTCGGAGCCGGCGCTAGCGTCGACGTCATTGCCGAAACCTTGGCGATCTCTCGCGAAACAGCGTATGTCCGGCGATATCGCCTGAAAAAACGGGTTCGGGAGATTGTCGACGAGTTAGGTGCCACCGCCTAGGGGGGATGCGGGCGGATCATTGGCGGGTAGCGTGTCAGATTTGTTGCTGGGCTGCGTAATAGTAGGCACAAGTTCTGTTCGGAGGAGCAAAGTAGAATGAATATAACGACCGCAGCGGAGCGACTCGGTGCCGCGCGCAATTTGTCGGCGGATGAGTTTCTCGCCCAAGCTGTTCGAGCCATTGAGGATTGCAGCTATCCCTCGCCGGAGTGCCTATTGCCCGATGAAATCGCGCATTTTCGCTTACACAACAACTGGCCACCTGATGCGACGGACGAGATCGAGCGCCATCTAAGGGACTGCCTTGCCTGCGGATCCCTGCTCGAAGCGAGTACGCCCAACGCGAAATTGCTAAGTGAGTTTGTGGATTTGGCGATCAGTTCTGGTTGTCGCTGACCTAGTCAGTCCGTTGGAGCTTGGTGGTGGGTGCGGAGCGCAGCTGTGTCGCGTTCAGTCGAAACTTGGCGGCTTTGGTACGTGCTTCTACAGAGTTTCGACGCTGTGGCGACGCAACCAGGCAAAGGCGGAACGATGTTTACGCGCGGCGGCCCGTTACTTGTAATGGATTTCAAAAGGCTTGTTGGTGATAAACACCACCGTTACGTCCGCCTCCGCCGTCGCGCCGTGTTGCATGGTCTCGCCTTCGGGGAACCAGACGAATTGTCCCGGAGAGTAGCGGCCACTGCCCGTAACTAAGGTGCCTTCGAGAATGTACATGCCGTGGGCGCAGGGGTGAGTGTGGGTCGGGTTCATGACGCCAGCCGGATAGCGGACGAGCCGCACTTCCATACCGGTGTCCGGGTCAGTGTAGAGGTTCTTGCGAAAGACCAGGTCTCGGGTGGGAGTGATGGTGCGTTGCTCCCAGGGTTGATTGGGCGCGTCGATAACGATAGGCATGAAGTTGATTGTACCCCCCAGGCCGTTCGGGGCCATTCGGGGCCCTTTAGGAGCCGCGAAGAGCGCGGTATTACTACATTTACTCTTACCGGAATTGGTGAACCGCTGATCGCCAAAGCCTCAGCTTGAGATATTGTGGAAGACGCTATGCGCTACCTTCTATTTCTAATTTTTGCCGTCGGATTGCTGGCCCAGCCGATCTTGCGGATCACCCATGGGCCGATGCTGGGCCATGTGGGCGCTCGCGAGATTTCAATTTGGGCGCGCACGTCGCAGCCTGGGGAGTTTCGCGTGCGCTATGGCTTGGCTCCTGACAAGTTGGACCGCGTTTCCGCGCCGGCGCGCACCTCGATTGACCATGATCAAACCGGCTGGCTGAAATTGACTGGCTTGGAACCGAATACTCGCTATTACTACCAGCCGGTGACGGTGCGCGACGCGGGCCCGGCGGGTTCGTTTCGTACGCTGCCCGATGCCGAGGCCTTTCGCCATCCGGTCACCAATCCGCGTGGCCTTTTTAACTTTCGCTTTCAGTTTGGCTCCTGCGCTCAGCAGAGCATGCGTCCCGAGTTACCCGCCTATCGCACGATGATGACGAAGTTGCGTGACCAGACCCTGTTTTCCATCATGAACGGCGATTGGCTCTACGAAGAGAAGCGCGATTTCACCGCCGATCAATGGCGCGAGCAGAATGGCGTGGCCGCTGGAACGGAACCGTCGATTGTGAAACTGGCTCCGTCGATTACCGGCGTCTGGGAAAATTATAAATACTATCTGGAGCGGGGCGCTGCCCTGGCGGCGTGGCATCGGGAAATGCCCTCTTACTACACGCCGGACGACCACGAAATTCTGAACGATGTTTATGGCACCGCCACCATCGGGTTGCGTGACCGGCGTGCCACC
Source organism: Bryobacteraceae bacterium (assembly GCA_043787785.1). Taxonomy (GTDB): domain Bacteria; phylum Acidobacteriota; class Terriglobia; order Bryobacterales; family Bryobacteraceae; genus JALHNI01. The sequence continues at coordinate 3,211 of JAYVUQ010000962.1, read as the reverse complement.
TTTCGCGATATCGGGATGGAAGCCTGGTATGACTATTTGGCCGGTTCCCAGCCCGTGATTGCGCCGCAAGCCATTCAGTTTGGCGAAGCCCAATTGACCGCGGGCTCCGATGTCCTCACCGATACCGGCGCCGACTTCACCAAGCTGGACTTAGTGCAAACAAACAACCTGCATGTCCACTGGGGCGGACAACTGGCGGGAGTGGATGTGGGGCGCGGCGCCAACCTCGAAGGCGAACCGAATGCCGGCATCTATGAAGTGGTGCAGATATTGGACGCGAAACGACTACGAATTCGTCCGGCGCCCAAGGCCACGCGGAACTCGACTTACTCGATTGGGCGGCAGAGTTTCGCGAGCTTTCGCGTGGGAAATGTGGAGGTGTACTTACTCGATACCCGCAGCCAGCGTGATTCGCACGATGTTACCAAACCCAATCAGCCGGGCCTCTCGATCATGGGGAAGAAGCAACGCGACTGGCTGAAGGCGAGTATGGCGAAGAGCGACGCTGACTTTTTCTTCCTGGCCTCGTCGGTAAATCTGACCATTCCGCACGTGGGCACCCCCGGTAGTGACCTGCCCGGCAATAAAGACGATGCCTGGACGGCGTTTGGCCCGGAACGGGAGGAGATGATTCAGTTTTGGGAGGGACTGGGAAAGCCGGTGATTGTCATGACGGGCGATCTACATAACAGCTTCGCGGTGAAGATTACTGACCGAGTGTGGGAGTTCGCTTCAGGCCCTATCAACTCGCAGAATCACCCGGCGAAGAGCGAAGGCGGGCGGCCGGCAAATGGTCCATTTGATTCGCGCGGACGCATGGTGGATATTCGCTGGTCCACTTACATTCGAGACGACGTTCCGGGTACTTTACGCAAAATGCCTTATTACGCGGTGGCGCAGATCAATAACGTCTTCAATAATCCGGTGGAGCCCGGTAAGCCACGCTGGGTGGCTTTTCCGAAGCCGCATTTGGTAATCCAATACTACGATGGACTTACCGGCGACCTGGTGTATGCCGAGAGCGTGCATAGCAAATAGAGTAAGGGGCTGCGGCAATACCGCAGCCCCTTATGTACCAGCAGGTTACTTTGTTGCGAAGCAGTAATAATGGCCCGCGCCGCCGGTGGCGACCAGGTTCGCCTGGCTGCAACCTTTGGACGGATGGGCGAAGTTCCAGGAGGTGGGATTTTTGCCACCGCCTTGGCGGTCGTGATGGCCAACCAGCGCGCTGCCTTCGCCATGGCTGGTCCAGTTCTTGCAGGTGGTGTCTTCGATGCCGGGAGTGAGCGTGCCATCCAACTGGGCACCCGTGAGGACGTCGTGGGTATTGGGCGTGTCGCCGCGGCCGTTCAAGACCTGGCCTTTTTCACTGAGCGAAGTTTCCTTCTTCAGATTATTGCTGTCGGAGTGCAGGCTGGCAACGTCGCCGGCCATCAGGACGCCTTTGGAGTTATACCAGGGTCCCTTCCCGATGCGGTCCTTGGCGTTCACGGCGGGCTTGCCGCCTGCGGCCGTGGCGCTCAAGTAGGCACGCCATTTCTTCTTCGATCCGACAGCCTTGGCCAGCATTTGGCAATGGGCGTCGGCGCCTTTCAATCCGCCCAGGTCGGCCCCTTGGCCGCTGCCTGCGCTGGTGATGAAGAAGCTCATCTTCTTGTCGGCCATCTGCGAGAAAGCCGGGATGGCGAAAGCCAAAATGCCGGCGGCTAGAAATCTCAAGTTCATCGTTTATGGGCCTCCTTCAACTGCCCGAAGCCGTTATCGTAACTCATTCCGGCGGCGAACGGGCGGAAGTTGGGGACCACCGGACGCCCTCGACGATGATAAACTGTAGGTTCGGGCGTTTAGCTCAGTGGTTAGAGCATCTCGTTTACACCGAGAGGGTCCGGGGTTCGAAACCCTGAACGCCCACCAGTCTTCTCTTGATCCCTCACTCCGAGGTTGCGGCAGGGGCGGCACCCTTGACGTACTTGTCGAACCAACTCACCATTTCCCACAGCGTATGCTCGATACTTTCGCGGGCGGCATAGCCGTGCGCCTCATGGGGCAGCAGCACGAGGCGGGCGGTGCCGCCATTGCCTCGCACCGCCTGATACATGCGTTCACTTTGGATGGGGAACGTGCCCTGGTTGTTGTCGGCTTCGCCGTGGGTGAACAGGATCGGCTCGTTGATTTTTTGGGCCACCATGAACGGTGACATGGCCATGTAGACTTCGGGTGCTTCCCAGATGGTGCGGCGCTCGCTTTGGAAGCCGAAGGGCGTGAGGGTCCGGTTATACGCGCCGCTGCGGGCGATGCCGGCACGGAAGAGGTCGGAGTGGGCCAGCAGGTTGGCGGTCATAAACGCGCCATAGCTATGGCCGCCAACGCCGACACGGTTGGGGTCAATAACGCCCATGGCGGCGGCCTTGTCGATGGCCGCTTTGGCGGAGGCGACAATCTGGGAGACGTAGGTGTTATTCACCGTCTCCGGATCACCCACGACGGGCATGGCGGCATCGTCCAAAATGGCATAGCCGCGCAGCAGAAAGAATAGGTGCGACATGCCGCCGATGGTGGTGAAGCGATTGGTTGAGCCCGAGACTTGGCCCGCCGTTTCCGGGTCATTGAATTCACGCGGATAGGCCCAGACGACGGCCGGCAGGCGGGTTCCCGTTTTGTAACTGGGGGGCAGATACAGGGTGAAAGAGAGCGGCACGCCATCGGGGCGCGAGTAAGTGACTAACTGCTTGGTGATGCCGCGCAGGCTGGGCGTTGGGTCGGGGAAGTTGGTGACGGCGACCGTTTGGCCGCCTTCGCGGATAAAGTAATTGGGCGGCGCGGTGGGGCTTTCGCTGCGGATCAAGAGCCGGTCACCGGCTGCGTCCAGCACGCCCACGACGCTTTCGTATTTACCCGGCGCGCTCTCGAAGAGCCGCTGGGCCTTGGCGGTGCGAAGTCAGTCTTGTCGTGTGCAGGCGTCACCTTCAGCACGCCGGTCCCGAATGCAAAATCCACTTGCTCGTCGGCAATGATTGGGATGATTCGCCAAGATTTTGGTAAGTCCAGCGGCAGCGCGCGATAGACGTGTTTTCCAATGAGGTGCTGGTAGCGCGGGTCCTTCGGGTTCACCGCCACGGCGGTGTCGGCCGGGATGGTTTCCGGGCGCGTGGTGGCGATGGTGAGGAAGATCTTTCCATCGGGTCCGGGGAGCACACGCGTCCCGCGTGTC
>JAYVUQ010000961.1:0-2061 GCA_043787785.1 Bryobacteraceae bacterium | reverse complement strand
CGCGGCTGGTGGCATAGCCGGCCGCATAGAGCAGGGAGACCACACTAATGGCTACCGCCACATAGCCTCCAAAGCGCAGGCGCGAGAGTAAGATGGTGCCCAAGGCGAGAGGCAAGGCTACAAAGAAAGCGAGGTGCATCACATCGGCGCGCGGAAACGCCGAAATTACAAAAGCCACCGTCACCAGCGCCAGGTAACCGAAGACGGGTTCCCGCCGCGCCAGAAATCCGCCCCAAGGTACTACCACTACCGGTAGAATCGCCGGCAAAGCTAGGCCGAGCAATAACAAGCTGCCAATCACTAACTCGGCACCGTGCCCGGTAAACAGCGCTGCCCAGCCGCCAATGATGCTGCCGTAAGGCATTACATTCACTGCCGAGTAATGCTCCCGCAGCCAGCGCATCTGGGCCAGGAAGCCAGCAGCATTGCCGGAGAGTATCAGGGTAAGTAAGGCCAAAGCGCCCGTGACGGCGCCACCGAATAAGTAGCGCGGCAAGGCCACCCAGTTGCGCCGGTAAGCCAGCCAAGCTGCCGTCATCACCGCCACGGTAGCGACCGAGGGCGTGCAGATGGCGGCCATGGCGGCGCAAGCCCCCGCGAGACCGAACCAGCCGCCAACCACCAAGGCCGCCGATAGCATCGCCAGCGAAGCCGAGTCCCAACGATGCTGCGCGGTGAGTAACCCCGGCTGCGGCACATGCAGGCCGACGAAGATCAATACGGCCACGATTGCCGCTCGCCGGGAAGCGAAGCGGGAAGCGAGCCAAGCGAGTACGGCAGCTTGCAAAGCAAAGTCAGTAAAGACGACCGCTCGCGCCGCTGGCAGGCTGATACCCAAGGCCCGGAAGGCCAGGCTCTGCAGCCAGTAACCGCCCGGGCTCATGTAGCCAAAGAAGTCCACATAGAGCCGTTCGCCCCGCGCCATGCGCTGCGCCGCTTCGAGGATAATCCCCTCGTCATTGGTAAAGACCACCCGCGAGCCTTCGAGTAAGAACAGCAGTGATAGCGTAGCCGCAAAGACCAGGCCCGCCAGCCTCACCCACGCCTCCAAACGCCCAGCACGCTTTTGCCAATGTAGCCGCCCGTGAGGCGATCGGTGATGCGGGAAGGAGGCACCATCCAACGGTCCCAAACGCCGATCTGCTGGGCGGTGGGCATGCTTTGCCCCAGTAATAAACGGTTGCCCAGTGAAGCCAGCATGCCCACGGAATCGAGGTAAATGACGGTGATCTCGTCTAAGCCTTTGGCCGCCGCTTGGCGCAACGAACTGCGCGTATAACGCCGGTAATGGCCGATCGCCTCGTCGAAGGGAGTAAACAGAAACGGGTGCGCCGGAGACAGGACAATCAAGGTGCCGCCGGGCTCGAGCCGCTCGGCCGCCCGCGCCATTTCCGCGGCGTCGTCTTCAATATGTTCGAGCACATCAATGTACAGAATCGAGTGGAAGCGCTGGGTAGCCGGCAGGTCCGCCATGATACCCAAAGTGACTTCGTGACGGCCGCCCGGTGGCAGTTCAATCTGCTGGGCCAAGGCGGCGTCGGGTTCGAGACAAGTCCAGCGGGCAAAGTCGAGGCTCGAGAGCAAACGAGTATTGGCGCCTATGCCCGCGCCCACTTCGAGTACCGCCCCGCGCACGAACGGTGCGATGCGGCCACTCCAGTAGCTCTTCCAGTTATGCGCCTGCTCAAAAAGCTTCAGTTCGAGGCCGGGGTAGGGGATGCTAGCCATTCTTGTAATTGCTCCAACCCGCCGGTGGACGGGCGTTGATAAATTGTGGTGATGCCGGCGACGAAAAAACTCGCGTCACGGGCCGGGAGAAAATTCATTTGGCTGCGCGCGCTAACGGTCTGCATGAGAAACGCGGCCGCCTGCGCACATAGCAGGACGGCGCCTAAGAGTACGCCCGAAGCCGCGGCCGGCCAAGCCCAGGCTATAGCGACGGCGATAGGCAAAATGAGAACGGCCAACGCCATCAACCTCGCTCCGGCGAGGTCGGCAAAGACGGAGATGGCGCTGAGGCCATGTACCCAGAGCGCGGCAAAGTTCATTTTCGATTGGCCA
>JAYVUQ010000960.1:0-2948 GCA_043787785.1 Bryobacteraceae bacterium | reverse complement strand
GTGGCGGTGGGGAGAGCACGCCGGAGGTCGTTTTCGTTTTGGGCGATGGCGACTTCGATTTGATTGGTCTCGGCTAACCAGAGACGCTGTTGACGCCACTTGGCGAAGACGGCTTCGGTGAGTAAGTCCAGTTCGTCGCGGTGTTGGGGGCGATAGGTGGAGATGTATTCGTTGAGTAAACCGAGAAACTGCGCCTTGTCTTCCATATGGAGTAAGCAGGCGGGGTTTAGTGGGCTCTGCGAGAAAGACGAAAGGCCGTGAGTAGTGGCATTTTGAGACGAGCGGGCTTTGCCTTCAGCCGTACGGGGACCGGTTGATTTCTGGGCATTGCGGCGATTGGCTTCGATTCGTTGTGGCGACACTTTTCGAGACATCGTAATTACTCCTTGGATTGTTCGATCTAGACGCGGGCGGCGCGCGTTGATTAGGTGGGTCGGCCGACGACGGGGCCGGACATAGGTTCATGACGGGACTTAGTAGCGGGGCCGGGAACCGGGAGGGATTTCGCGGTTCTGGAGGCCCCGGAGTTCTTCGCGTTTCTGACGGACAGCTTCGACGGTGGCATCGTGGGCGTCCGGGAAATGGCGCAGGGTTTCGACGATGGAACGATAGTAAATGGGCCACACTTCGAAATCAGCGGGGAGATAGGCAGGGTCGTTGGCGGCAACCAGGTGAATCCGATAGGCGGTATCGGGGCCGGCGAGTACGGGCGAGAAGAGTGAGTCGGTAGGAATTACTTGTAACTGGTGCCGGTTGGTGGATAAGTAGAACATTCGCCAGGTCTCTGATTTCACTTTAACCCGGTGAGTCTAGAAACCGTTTCGACTTTTGAGGGTAAGTGATTGACAGCGTGGAAGATATTTCTTTTATTATTGACGTGAACGGAATCGAACGGGAGCGAGTTATCCTGATCACAGCGAATTGGAAACTGGTAAGTGTATCGCTATCAATGAGTTAAGAGAAAAGCGGCGGATAGAGTTTGGTGGGTGTCCGGCAGAATGGAGGTGACCATGTCTACCTTCATCCACACCAATCATGCGGCGACATTTGCGCGCGACGCGTTGGGGTTTCTCCCCGACGTGCAGCAAGCGCGTTTACTGGAAACGCGAAACCGGTTTGTGATATTGAACTGTCATCGGCAATGGGGAAAAACGACGGTGACGGCGGTACGGGCGGTATACCAGGCGGTGCAGCAGGAGAAGCAACTGATCGTGATTGTGTCGCCGACGATGCGGCAGTCGCGGGCGTTGGCGAGCCGGTGCCGGGAGTTTGCGAGCCGGTTAGGACTGCCGTTGAGGACGGACGGGACGACTGCGGGGTCGATTGTGTTTCCGAATGGCTCGACGATTTTGCCGTTGCCCGCGCACCCGGACAAACTACGCGGGTTTACCGCGAACTTACTCGTCATCGACGAGGCAGCGCGGGTGAGGGATGAGGTGTATTCGGCGGCCACGCCGATGTTAGCGACGACGAGGGGCGATTTGTGGTTATTGTCGACGCCGAAGGGGCGGTCGGGCTTTTTCTATGAGGAGTGGATGGCGAAGGATACGGCACAGCATCCGTGGTTGCGGATTTCGGGCCCGGTTTCAGAAAGTAAGGGTCGGATGGATGAAGGCTTTCTGGCTACTGAGCGTCGGCGCAAGACAGCTGAGCAGTTTGCAGAGGAGTACGATTGCAGCTTCCTGACGGCGGGGAGGAATGTATTTCAGGAAGAGTGGTTGGAGCGGAGCTTTACTCCGGACGTGCCGATCTTCGACGAAAACTCGCGAGAAGACCTGCGGCTAGCGCGGCATCGGCCCATTTACTATTTGGCGGTGGATGTGGGTAAGTTGCGCGACCACGCGGCGTTGGTGTTAATGGAATACCGGGTGATCCCAACGGGCCGACGCGATGCGGCGACTTATCAGCCGCTATACCGGTGCGAGTTACGCGTAGTGTATATTGAGCGGTTCCGGTTGCAGACGAGTTACCGGGAGTTAGTGGCGCGGGTGAGCCGCCTCTGCCAGCACCCGCACTTGGCCGGACATACACAGTTACTTGTGGACTCGACGGGGCAGGGCTTGCCGGTGGTGGAGATGTTCCGGGATGCGAGGCTGCCGGTGAGTTTGTTGCCGGTGACGATTACGGGTGGCAAGAAGGTGGTGGTGTCGGGCTCGTCGAGGTCGGTGCCGAAGGCGGACTTAGTGGCGAGCCTGGAAGTGTTGTTCGAGCGCGGATTCCTGAAGATTGCGAGTAGCTTGCCGCAGGCGGACTTACTGCGCGAGGAGTTACGGCAATTTGAGCGGTGGAGCGAGCGGGGTGGGGCGCTGAAGTATGGAGCGGGCTCCGGGCATGACGACTTGGTGATGGCGCTAGCGTTGGCGGGATGGTGGGCGTGGAGTAACCGGCGGAGGTCGTTGACGGGGGCGGAGGCGCGGGTTTTGGATTGAGGCGGCATTCTGGAGGCAGATGTCTGAAAAGGTAAAAGGTAATAGAGCGTGTTCCCAAAGATAGCGCCTTCGCCGGACCCTAAAGCTCACACGTTTCCGACTTCCAAACCAGCCCGGGCGAACACCGTTTCGCTGGTTCTGCGGTGCCGAAGTTTTGGTCGAAAATGCGCGAAGGAGCGGTGATTTCCGCAGTTCGTGACCCACAAGTGGCTGGTTCGCAAACATTTGCTGTAAATGCGGACCACCCCGTGGGAGGTCCGCTATCCTTTCTCGAGGAGGTTTTCTAAAGGAATGGGCTTGGCAGCACCCTCCGGGTGGTCGTGCTTCGCGCTCACGGGAGGTGGGCAGGTGTCAGGTGTAAGTAATGCCGGGCCAGGAAGCCTGACCCACAAAGTGTGGGTGGAGTGATTGCCCACATTCTGGGGTGGATGCCCGCAAAAGATATTTGAGAACTTTGGCTCGCGAAAACGACTTATTAGTATGAAACGTTTCTACTATTTTGTCAGTTGCGGAGGTTGC
>JAYVUQ010000959.1:0-5098 GCA_043787785.1 Bryobacteraceae bacterium | reverse complement strand
AAATAGCCCAGATCTTGCCCGGCTAACTCGCTGGCCAGCGTCTTAAACTGCTCTGTCGTGATACTTTTTCCGGCATACTTGGTCGCCAACTGTTTCAGGAAGTCGCCAAAGACTTTATCGCCCATCACCAGCCGCAGCATGTTGTAGACGGCAGCCCCTTTGCCTCCCGTAGCCGCATTAAATTCAGGCGAGAAATCCTCCAACCGCGCCGACTGAATCAACGGCGGCTGGTCTACCGTTAAAGCCTCAATATACAGGTCGCGATTCTCGGTCTCCATCGCGCCCGCGCCCGCTGTATTTTCGAGATACAGCACTTCCGTGTACCGGGCCAAGCCATTCGTAATCCACAGGTGGTTACGCGTGGCAGCGGAAACCTGGTTGCTCCACCACTGCCGGGCCATCTGATTCACCAGTAGCCGCGTATTCACATTCGTACCGATGCCACTGGGCGAAAGGAAAATCAGGCCCGGCGTGGAGTAACCTCCCGGCGCGCCCTTTTCCGTTTCCACAAACGTCAGATTCGCCGTCGGCGCCAAGCCAAAAAATCCGGTAAGCTGCGTCATTACCTTAGCCGCTTCGTCGCCATACGCTTGGCCCATCGCCTTGGCCTCGCGCAAATAAAAATTCGAAGTTACGCCTTGCCCCGATACCCTCTGCGCATCGCCTTTCACCAAGGCCACATTGCCCGGAAACCCAGGCACCTTCGTCTCAAACGACCAAACATTGCCGGACTTCGTGTCCAACCCGTTCGAGAGCACCCGAAACCCCTCTGGGGCCGTCACCTTCAAGTTCATCGTGTACCGGTCGGCCGTGTAGCCATTCACCGGAAACCAGCGCGCCGGATACATCAGAAACGCATAATCGTTCTTGATCGATGCAAAGCGAATGCCATAAACCGGTGACTCTTCCTGTCCCGCCAACACGCCCTCATACACCAGGCGCAACGTCGTCGACGAACCCTTCGCCATCGGCTTCGGCAACGCCACGGTTATCTGGAACTCGTTGGGCCCCTTCGTCACACCAATTCGCTGGCCACTTTCGTCGGTAGCTTCTTTCACCGCAAGCGCGTCGTTAAAGTCGAGTACCATCGTGATCACCCGGTCATCGACGGCCGTCACACGCATCTCCACCGTCGCCGCGATCGACTGCGTTCGAGGGTTAATGTCCGCCGTGATGTTATAGTGCTCAACGTTCACTGCGGCGGTTCGATTCGTCTGGGCAGTGGCGGCAGCCGCCGCGAGAATCATTACAAAAAAGAGGTTACACATGTTCGGTCAACATACCGCTGACAATATCGGCGGCTCTTTCTATCGGATCGTGTCCGGTGTGGAGTAAAACAGAAACGTGGGCCAGGCCGCCTCGCATCTGGGCCAGCTCAGCGGGGGAGTCAAGCAATCGGGTAGCCTCAGCGGCTAGGCGGTCTCCCGTCGCTTCACCTTGCATCAGTTCCGGCACCAGTTTTTCGCCGGCAATCAGGTTCACCATGGTGAAGTACGGCGTGCGCACCAGCAACTTGCCCAGTGCCCAACTGGGTCCGCTCACCCGGTAGAAGGTCACCATCGGGGTGCCCAGCAAGGCCGCTTCCACCGTCACGGTACCGCTGGCAGCCAGCGCCAAATCCGCCGCGGCCAACAAGTCCCAAGTGCGTCCTTCGATTACCTTCACATCCGATTGGATGGATGCCGAGCCCATCTGGTTTACAAAGAATTGTTTCCCAATCGACGGAACCGCCCCCAGAACGAACGAGATCGGTCGATTTCTCATCTTTTCCACCGCTTCCTGCAGAATCGGCCAGTGCCGCCGGACTTCTCCCGGCCGCGAACCCGGCAACAAAGCCACCAAAGTATTCTCCGCCGGAATGCCCATTTCGCGGCGAAACTCCGCAGTACCCACCGTACGCCGCACCTGCCGCGCCAGCGGATGGCCAATATATTCCGTCGCTACGCCGCGTTCCCGAAACCAAGCCTCTTCAAAGGGAAAGATGCAAAGCAGTTTTCGCAGGTCGCGAGCCATTTGCCGCGTTCGGCCAGGTCGCCAAGCCCACGCTTGCGGTGCCACCAGATACACCACTGGAATCTGGCGCCGAGCCAGTTGGTGCGCCACCCGCAAGTGGAAATCCGGACTATCTGTCAGAATCGCCAACACCGGCCGCTCCTGCTCAGCGGCGCCTAGCAATCGCCGGTACTCTTGCCAGATGCCCGGTATGTGGCTGATCACTTCAAATACGCCCACCACATGCAGCTTCGCAGCGTCGATCACCGGCCTTACCCCCGCCGCCACCATCCGCGGCTGCGCGCATCCAAAAAACTCCAAATCGGCATGCCTTCGCCGCAACTCCTCCACCAGCGCCGCAGCATAAATGTCACCCGAAGGTTCGCCCGCCGAGATCAGAATCTTGCGCATTTACTCAACCACGGAGAGAATTCGCTGCCAGACGGCCGCCAGGTCCTCCCAGGTGCAGCCAAACGTACCAATGGCCAGTCGAATAGTAAATTTACCGTCCACCGTCGTCTGCGACAGGAACGCAAAGCCGGAGTTGTTAATCTCCTCCACCAGCGTCCGCGTCGCGTCGTCCGAAGCCTTCAGCCGAAAACACACCAACCCCATCGTCACCGGCGCCGCGACCTCAAAACGCGGGTCCGCCGCAATCAACTCAGCCAGTTGGTGCGCCCAAGCCACATGATTCCGGATCATCCGCACAAAGCCTTCGTGGCCGTAATAACGCATCGCAAACCACAGCTTCAGCGAACGGAAGCGCCGCCCCAGCGGCAGTCCATAGTCCATCAGGTTAACCAGCCGCGGATTCTCTTCGTACTTCAGATAGTCCGGAATCAGCGAGAACGCGCGGCGCACAATGTCCGGCCGCCGCGTGTAGAAACAACTCAAATCAATCGGGGTAAAGAGCCACTTATGCGGATTCACCACCATCGAATCGGCCTCGTCCACGCCGTCGAGATAATGCCGGAACTCAGGCACCACCGCGGCGGCCCCCCCATAGGCCGCATCCACATGCACCCACATGTTTTCCGCTCGCGCAATGCGCACCACGTCGGCCACCGGGTCCACACTGGTGACGCCAGTCGTGCCTACCGTCGGCACAATGCAGATCGGCAAACGGCCCGCGGCGCGGTCGTCGCGAATCGCCTGGGCCAGCGCCGCCGGCTTCATCCGGTACTGTTCATCGGCCTCAATGCGGCGCAAATTGTCGAGCCCGATGCCCAGCATGATGCAGGCCTTGTCCACCGAAGTGTGCGCCCACTGCGAGCAATAGACGGTGAGGCCCTGCGGGTTGCCCGTCGCCCGGCTGCCCGGCACCGCAAATTCGCGCGCCGCGGCGATCCCGTGCAAGGTGGACACCGAAGCCGTATCGAAGATCTCCCCAAACCAACCCGGCTTCAAACCCATCCAGTCGATCAGCCAAGCCAACGTCACCTGCTCGAGTTCCGTGCCCGCCGGGCCACTCTTCCACAACATGTGCTGCATGTTGAGCGCCGCCACCAGCGCCTCCGCCAACACCCCCGGCGGCGACGACGAAATCGCAAAGAAGGAATGGAAGCGCGGGTGATTCCAATGCGTCACGCCGGGCAGAATCAACGCTTCAAAATCGCGCAGAATCCGTTCCATCGCTTCCGGCTCTTCAGGGCCAGTGGCGGGCAGCGCGTCCACCAACGCGCCCGGGGCTCGCTGCGGCACCACCGGATACTGCCGGATGTTGGTTTGATAGTCGGCAATCCAGTCGATGATGGCGTGTCCGTGGCGACGGAATTCGTCAGGCTGCATACACCTGATTATTTCGCAGCAGCCAGCACTCGCGGCAGAAATTCTCCGAACCACTCATCGAAGGCCGCAAAGCTGGGGGGCGGAACGGCGTAATTCCCTTCCCCGAAGCCGCGCAGCTTCACCGCCCGCTTCAAGGCCATCGGCACCGGAAACTTGTCGAGCCAGCCAATCGCTTCGCTCAGCAGCAGATTCAGCTTCGCCACTTCCGCGGCTTGGCCGGCCACCGCCGCACGCTCCATCGCGCAGATCAGTTCGGGCAACGCGCCCGCCACGCCGCTCACCACCCCATCGGCATGCGCCAACCGCGCTTCGCCGAAAACGCAATCGTTGCCAATGATCATCGAAAAGGTATGCGTGGCGCGGAGTTGCAGCAAGCGCTGATAATACGCCGGGTCGCCGCTCGAATCCTTAATCCCGGCGAAGCGTCCCGTCGCCAGCAATTCGCAAGCCAGGTCAATCGGCAAGGGTGTCGAAAAGAACGGAATATTGTACAAAAACAGCTTCGCGCCTTCCAGCGCATCCGCCAACTCCAGATAGTAACGCCGCACATCGTCGGCCGTGTACCGGAAGTAATAGGGCGGCATCGCCAGCAGACCCACCGCGCCATAATCGATCGCTTGTTCGCCCATGCCAATCGTGCCATCCAGCGACGAGTGCGTGATGTTGGGCAGCACCGGCTTCTGACTGCGCTTCATCGCAAAGCGCATCAGATGCAGCCGCTGTTCATAATCGAAGTGGACAAACTCTCCGGTGGAGCCCAGAATGCTCAGCCCGGTAATGGGCGAGTCATTCAGAAAATCGATGATATCGAGAGTGGAAGCAATGTCGATTTCGTGGCCGGTTTCGCGCCGCGGCGTAACCACCGCTGCCCAGACGCCCGAGATCGGCGCGGCTGAGAACGGTGCATTGACGGTAGAATATGGATCGCTGATGGGCATTTCAATTACCGGAGCTTGCGTCGCATGAACCTTTCCAACACTATAGCCTCTTCTAGTCCCAAGTTTACACGCCGCGCCCTTGCCGCCGCCGGATCCTTCCTGATTGCCACGCCCCAAATGGTGCGCGGCGCGGGCGACGACAAGCTCAAAGCCGGTCTCATCGGCTTCGGGGGACGCGGCCGCCAAGCCGCCGTCGACCTCCTTACCGGCGACCCCCGAGCCGAACTCCATTACGTCGGCGACGTCTTTGAGGATCAGCTCGAAAACAATCTGCGCTGGCTGCAGGACCCCAATCGTCATCCGAAGATTCAAGGCCAAATCAAAGTCACCCCGGAGAATCGCTTCATGGGCTTTAATGCCTTTGAAAAGGTGATGGCCTC
>JAYVUQ010000958.1:0-2238 GCA_043787785.1 Bryobacteraceae bacterium | reverse complement strand
GGTAGTGCTAACCTGTTCGACCGGTAGCCGAAATGCAGAGCCAAGATCAGTCATTCGGCCGGTAACCGAACGCCACCACCGTCAGATCGTCGGCCTGCGGCGCATCGTCCGCAAACGCTACCGCTGCGTCGCGCAACCGCACATGTAGCTCATTCGGCGTGCCCCCCAGCACCAGGGCTTCGCGCACCCGGGCTTTGCCGAAGTGTTCGCCGGCCGCATTGCTCGAATCTTCCACGCCGTCGCTAAAGGCGACAATCACGTCGCCTTTTTCCATTTGTAACTGGGCTACCTCGTAAGTAGCTTCTTCAAACAAACCCAACGGCATCGCATTCGACTCGAGCCGCTCAATCCGGCCGTTGCTCCGCACCACGGCCGGCGGGCAAATGCCCGTATTGGCATAGTGTAGTAAGCCGTCCGGTTGCAAGATCGCATAGAAAACGGTCGCGTACTTCTCGCCTTCCATCCGCTCGAGCAAAAAGCGATTCACTCGTTCCAGGTGATCCACCATCCATTCCGGGCGGTGATGCGCCGCCACAAAGGCGCCTTGCAAAAACGACGCCATCAGCGCCGAACTCACCCCTTTGCCCGAGACGTCCGCCACCACGATCGACCACCCTCCTTGCTCCGCCGGACGCACATCAAAGTAATCGCCGCCCACCTGCGCCGCCGGCTGGCTCGAGCCGCAGACGGAAAACCAGGCATCCGTCGGCAGGATGCGTGGCAGCAGGCTCTGCTGAATCTCGCGCGCGATGCTCATTTCTTCATCCAGCTTCACCCGCAGTCGCTCGGCATCCAGCAGCCGCGCATTCTCCAAAATCGTCGAGGCTTCCAGCGCCAGGGTCTGCAGCAGTTCACGATTGCCACCCGAGAGATCGGCCTGCACATTGCGGCTATCGAGATACAGCACGCCCACCGTGTCCTGCACGGCGTCGATTTGCTGGGTGGCATCCGGTGAAGTGTTGGCACTGGTGGAGTTGGCACTGGTGGAGTTGGCAATAGTGGAGCGCAACCGCACCAAAGGCACGCAAATCACGCTACGCAGTTCCAATTGCGCCACCGTCATGCTGGGGTCGCCACCGGCATAGGGGTCGAAGTTCATCGTCAGCATGTCGCGACGGCTCGCCAACGCCCGATGGATCAGTTTGGTGGGGACCCGCAGGTCCTCGGGCCCCAGTGCCTGGCGTCCGCAGTCGCGCGCCACCCGCATCACCAAGTCTTCGCTTTCGCGCAACAGCAAAAAGCCCCGCTCCGTCGACGTAATCGTCAACGCCGCATCTACCACCGCCGCCAGCACGTCGTCCATCGAGAGCGACGTCTGCAATGCCCGCGCCACTTCCACCAAGCTCCGCAATTTGGCCAGATTCTGGGCTCCCGGCGCAACGGAACCGGCGGCGCCAACGGGCTCGCCCATCGTTCCCATCAGCCGCGCCAAGCCCTCGCTCTCTAGCGAAAAGGTCAGGCCGTAGCCGTCTTCCACGCCGAAGTCAATCCGGTCGCCAGATTCCAGCGGCGACGGCCCCGTCAGGCGATGGCCATTCAGAAAAACGCCCGAACGCGATTCAAGATCCTCGATGGTGTAACCACCCTCAACGTGCCCGATGCGCGCGTGACGGCGGGAGATCCGGTTATCGCGCACCACCAATTGGTTTCCCGGCTGCCGGCCGATCTCAAAAGGAAACTCGTCGATCGTGTGGCGGCTCCGGCTACCCGAAGGATGCTCCAGCAGTAAATGGGGTTCGCCGGTCAAGCAAGTCTACCCCCTGGCCATGACGGCTTCGGGCGCTTCCTGGGCCCGCAAGGCGCGGCACAGGGCGCAATAGCCGCCAACCTCGGTGCGCACAATCAAGATCTCAAAGCCAAAATCCTGTTCCACCTGCTGGCGGATCTTCTGCAGGGGCTCTCCGAAGAACTCTTCCACCCGGCCACAACGCATGCAGATAATATGGGCGTGTTCCGGCTTCATTTTCGACTCGTAATAGTGCTGATCGCCCCCGAAATGCATCAGGTCCAGCTCATCCACCAAGCCGCCCTTTTTCAGCATCTTGAGCGTCCGGTACACCGTCACCCGATTCAGCTTCGGGTCTTTCTCCCGCGCCAGCAGGTACAGGTTTTCCGCATCCAGGTGCGTCGAAGACGAATTGAGGATATCCAGCAAAATCTGGCGCTGACGCGTCAAGCGAACTCCCTGTTCCTTTAGGGTATTCTTGGCTGAGGTATTACTCTTGGAAACACTTGCGA
>JAYVUQ010000957.1:0-3647 GCA_043787785.1 Bryobacteraceae bacterium | reverse complement strand
CGGCCTTTGGGCAGCCGAAAAGCGTCATCGGAACCATCACCGCGATTGACGCCGTGAAGGGCGAAATGACCGTAAAGACCGATCCTGGCGAAAGTTTTGAGGTGAAGGTGGCTGTAGACCTTCCGGTAAAGCAAGTTCAACCCGGTGAAAAAGACCTGACGAAAGCGCAGGTTGTGGCCTTGGCGGGGCTCGCCAATGGAGACCGGGTACTGGTTCGCGGGGCGCTCACCGAGAAGACGGTTACGGCCACTAGCCTCATCGTCATCTCGGCCCGCGATATTAGGAAGCGTGATGACCAGGAGCGCGGCGAATGGACGCGGCGCGGTCTGGTAGGCGTAGTGGACGCGGTCGACGTCGCCAAAGGCGAAGTCACCATCAAGACGCAATCGATGGCCGGGCCGAAGCCGGTAACCGTGGTACTGACCGAAAGGACGGCTTACAAGCGCTACGCTCCGGACTCGATCAAGTTCGCCGACGCCAGAGACGCCACCATGAAAGACCTGAAAAAGGGCGATCAGTTGCGGGTGTTGGGCGACAAGAACGATGACGCGACCCGCATTACGGCCGAACGCGCCGTGTTCGGTTCGTTTCGTACCGTCGCCGGCACCGTGACAGCGGTGGACGCGGCGGCAGGCGAAATTAAGATTAAGGATTTGGCCTCCGGCAAGATGATGCTGGTGCGGATTAAGGCTGATTCGCAGGTGAAGAAGATGCCTAACTTTGCCGGGATGATGGGCGGCGGTATGGGCCCCGGTATGGGCGGCGGAATGCGTCCTCCTGGTGCGGGTGGTCCGCCCGTCGGCGCTGGTGGTCCTCCTGCTGGCGCTGGCGGGCAACGCCCTGGCGGCATGGGAGGTCCAGGCGGCCCTGGTGGTCCTGGCGTCGGCCGCGCCGGTGGTCCCGCGGGCGGTGACATGATGACCATGTTGGAGCGCATGCCCTTGGCCAAGATAGAAGACATTAAAGTGGGCGAGTCGATTGTGGTGTCGAGCACCGTGGGTGCCAAAGTCGATGAGATTACGGCCATCACCCTGCTGGCGAATGCCGACATGATCATTGCGATGGCGCAGCGGCAAGCCGGCTCGGCTGGCGGCGCGCCGGGCGGCATGGGCGGCCTGAGTTTGGGCGGCGGCGATATGGGCATGGGCATGATTCCCATGCAGTAACTCAATTGCGCAGCCTGGATAAGAAACCCGATTTCCGCGCCCCCAGTTGGGTGGGTAATCGTAACAAAACAATAAATAGTTAGTCGAAGGAAACTTTCAATGCAAGGTCTGTACTCGCGTTGTGTCTACTGGTGTATCTCTCTGGCGTTGGCCAGTCTAAGCTGGGCGCAAGCTCCCGCGCTCCGCGGCAAAGTTACCGATCCGTCAGGCTCGTCGGTGCCTGGTGCCGATGTGCGCGCGCGCCTCAATGGCGGCCGCGAAGTGCGGGCGCAATCGAATGAGAACGGCGACTTCCAGTTACTCAACTTAACCCCGGGCAGTTACTCGGTGCGTGTGCTCAGCAAGGGCTTCGCGTTGTTCGAAGTGCAAGGTCTGAACGTAAGTGGGCCGATGAAATTCGATGCCCAGTTAGTATTGGCGACCGAGGCGCAGATCTTGCAGGTGGAAGAAGAGATCAATAAGGTCTCCACCGACTCGCAGTCGAATGTCGGCGCGCTCGTGCTCAAGGGTGAAGATTTACAGGTCCTTTCCGACGATCCTGACCAGTTGGCCAACGAGCTCCAAGCCCTTGCTGGACCCGGTGCCGGTCCCAATGGCGGCCAAATCTTTATCGACGGCTTCACCGGTGGCCGGTTGCCGCCCAAAAGCGCCATCCGCGAAATTCGCGTCAATCAGAACCCCTATTCGGCCGAGTTTGACCGCATTGGTTTCGGACGCATTGAGATTTTAACCAAGCCCGGCGCCGATAAGTTCCGCGGCGACGTGGGCTTCAATTTTGGCGATGGCTATTTCAACTCCCGCAATCCTTTTGCCGCCAATAAGGCACCGTTTCAATCGCGCCTGTTGACGGCCCGGGTAAGTGGTCCAGTAAATAAGAAAGCCTCGTTCTCGTTCGATGTCGAACGTCGCGATGTGGACGAAAACGCCGTCATCAATGCGACTACCTTGAGTTCGTTGCTGGTGGCGACTCCCCTACAGTTGTCGGTCGTGACGCCGAATACGCGCACCAGCATCAATCCGCGTTTCGATTTGGCGCTCAACGACCGGAACACGCTGGTAACGCGCTACACGCTTTCCGACATCGGCAGTGAAAACCAAGGCATTGGCAATTTCTCACTGGCCTCGCGCGCCTTTAACTCCACGGATCGCGAGCATTCTTTGCAGATGACCGAGACGGCGATCCTCAGCGCGCGGGCGATCAACGAAACACGCTTTCAATATCAACGGAATCACATTCGGCAATTTGGGGACAACGGCCAACCGGCGATCGATGTGCTCGAAAGCTTCAACGGCGGCGGCGCGCAGATTGGTACGGCTAACAATACCACCAACGGTATTGAATTCTCGAATTTCACCAGCATTACCGCCGGTACGCACTCGGTAAAGGTAGGCGGCCGGTTGCGTTACAACAGCCTGACGGACATTAACCGGAATAACTTCGGCGGCACCTTCACCTTTACGGGCGGCAATGGCCCGGTGCTCGATGCCAGCAATGCGCCCACCGGCGCGACGGCGTATCTCACCTCGCTCGAACGTTACCGCCGGACACTATTGTTTCAGGCTCAGGGCTTGCCTGGCGCCCAGATCCGCGCATTAGGCGGTGGCGCGGGACAGTTTTCGCTGGTGGGCGGCACGCCAGAGGCGGCGATCAGCCAAGCGGACTACGGCATCTTCGTTACCGACGACTGGCGCATCCGGCCCAATCTTACCGTCGGTGCGGGCCTGCGCTATGAAAACCAATCGAATATCTCGAGCCACAATAACTTTGCGCCGCGCCTTAGCGTAGCCTGGGGCGTCGACGGCGGCAAGACTAAGGCCGCCAAGACCGTGCTCCGCGTTGGCACCGGGCTGTTCTACGACCGCGTCCAGCAGAGCTTGTCTTTGCAGCAATTGCGCTTTAACGGCACCAACCAAGTGCAGTATCTGATTCCCAATCCCACCTTCTTCCCCACCATTCCCACGCTCAGTTCGCTCAGCGGAAACTTAGCCACGCAAACCGTGCGCCGCCTTTCGGGCGACATCCGCTCGCCCTATTTGATCCAGACCTCGGTGGGGATTGACCGCCAATTGCCCAAGAATACTTCGATTGCCATAAATTACATCTTTTCGCGCGGGGTACACAATCTGCGGGCCCGCAACATCAACGCGCCGTTGCCCAATGGAACGCAGCCCTTCGGAAATATCGGAAACTTGTATCAATTCGAGTCGACGGGCTTTAGCCGGCAAAACCAGCTGATCACCAATTTCAACACTCGCTTCAACCGGAGCATCTTTCTGTTTGGCGTCTACATTTTCGGTTACAACCGCGGCGATACCGACGGAGCGGGCAGCTTCCCCGCCTATACCTATGACGTGCGGAACGAGTACGGACGCAGCGGCTTCGATCAACGTCATCCTGCCTGTTTTGCACTTGAACGGCTACAAAATTGCTGGACCAACGGTACTGTCTCGGTTGAGCAAGGAAGAACTTTCCAGTTTGTT
>JAYVUQ010000956.1:0-2135 GCA_043787785.1 Bryobacteraceae bacterium | reverse complement strand
CGCGGGTCTCCCCCGGCGTCAGCGGTTGGGGCACATTCGCACCTACTTACTCGCGAAACACTGATTGACAAAGACGTCGTCAGCAGGCCTTAGCCCGCGAAGGGTGTCCATACCCACAGCGAGGCTGCCGGAGTAAAAACTCTCGTTGGGTCCCACTTCGTTCCTCTGAACACGCGGCCCTCACCGCCCCAACCTGGATCGCCGCTAGCCTCGCCACTTTCGAAGGACAGATCATCGCCGGACAAGACCTGCTGAAGAGTTGAATCGCCACGGGCGAAATGTGAATTCTGACTCCATCTCACCGCCACCTAGCGTGCGTTCCACGCCCCAATCCACCACTGAAACTCAATCATTTCAATCACCTAAAGCCACCCAATCCCCCTGCGCCCGTTACCATCCGTATGCTCCCCCTAAATGCGGGGTGCGTAACTTTCCCTAACTGGGCGAAACCCGCACATGGCCCTCCACGTCGGACTCAGTGTATGATGAACTCCTACGGTTCCGATGTCCTCCAGTTCCCGCTTGCCGGTGGCCTGGCCGCCGGTCCCGCTGTCCTTCATAAACACGTGGAACAACGACAAAACGAAGAGGCTCTCCTGGTTCGCCGCGCTCAAGCTGGCGATCAAATGGCGTTCCGTGACATCGTCGAACGTTTCCAAGCTAAGGTTTTCTCGATCATCTACGGCATTCTCCGCAACCGCAACGACGCCGAGGATATTGCTCAACAAGTCTTTGCCAAGGTCTATTTCTCGCTGCCGAACTTCGATTTCCGCAGTTCGCTGCTCACCTGGATCTACAAAATCACCGTAAACGAGTGTTACGACTATCTGCGTAAGAAAAAAGTGCGCAAACTGGTTTACGAAAGCGACTTCAGCGAAGAAGAGTCCCAGCGCATCTCCAACTCCGAAGCCTCCACCGATTCCGAGCCCCTCATCGATGAACGACTCGCGCAGCGCGACCTTGTTATGAAATTGCTCGAAAAGGTTAGTGAAGAAGATCGCAATCTCATTCTCTTGAAGGAAGTGGAAGGTCACTCCGTCGAGGAACTTGCCGAAATGACCGGGATGAACGAAAACACCATCAAGGTGAAGCTCTTCCGCGCCCGCCAAAAACTCGTCAAGGCCGCTGGACGCCTCATGAAACGGGGCGGTACTGGTACTGGCGGACTAGCTGCAGGGGAGGGTGAATAGCTTATGCTTCATGCAAAAGACTTAACGTTTCCCTCAGTAAGAGTTAACAGTCGTCGCCCTCAAAAAGGCCTAAAATGTAAGAAATTGATGGGGTCCTGGTCGACCTCAACCGCCAGTAAAAAAATCTGTTCGGATGACCAGGGGAGTATTTGACTATGCATTCTATCATCGAGAACGAACTCGAAAGCTACTTAGTGGCCAAGCCACTCAGCGCCGCCTTTCACGCCCACCTGGGAGAATGTGCGGATTGCCGTGAGAGCATCACGCTTTTTTCTGACGCCTCCCGTTTGGTGCGCACGCTGCGCGTCGAGCCGGTCGAAGCCGCCTCTCTTGAGCTCTCCCCCGGCTTCTACGCCCGCGTGTTAAACCAAATCGAATCCCAGGATAAGCCCTCCATCTGGGATATTTTCCTGCAGCCTTTCGGCCGCAAGCTCGTTCTCGCCTCGCTGGCGATGTTCGCCATCATGACCGCCGCCATTGTTTGGCCGGCCGGTCCGGAACCCGAAGTGGTTGCCGCCGCTCCTGAAGCCTATTTCACCACCGACACTGCGCCCAAGGCCATGCTCGTCGACCATCGGGTGGGTAACGATGAAAATCGTGGTGCCGTCCTGGTTCAACTCACTACCTTAGATCAATAACCTTGAGGACTTATCTATGTTGCAGCACCCAGATCGTATCTCGTGGCAGAACCCAAGGGTTCTTATTACGTTGTTCACCGTCTTCCTCGTCGGCTCCGCTTTTGGCGGAGTGTTGGTCAAGTTTGGCTTGCGGGACGTCGTCTCCCGTGGCGCTGGCGCTTTCCGCCAGAACGACAAAATCGCGCTCTTTCAAAAATTCAAAACCGAGCTAAACCTGACGCCGCAACAGGCGGAACAGGTCGAGATCGTTCTTGATGATTTCACCATGTACATGCAAAGTCTCCAGGCGCAAATGGAAGAAACCCGT
>JAYVUQ010000955.1:0-2959 GCA_043787785.1 Bryobacteraceae bacterium | reverse complement strand
AGACGCCGTTGGCCCAAGCCACCAAGGCCCGCGCCGACCGGCGTGACCCGTACTCCCGCTATCACAAAATGGATTTCGCCGCCCTTTCAGCCCTCACGCCAGCCTTCGATTGGAAGCCGCTGTTCACTAATCTGGGCGTCAAAACCACGACCGCCATCAATGTAGCTGAACCGGACTATCTGCAGGCATTCAATGCCCAGCTAACGGCCATCCCGGCCGCGGATTGGCAGACCTGGTTGCGCTGGCGCCTGGTACATGGCGCCGCGGCGAATCTCTCCCAGCCCTTTGCCGATGCGGCCTTCCGCTTCAACAGCGGCGTTTTGCTCGGGGTGAAAGAGCAGGCGCCCCGCCACGAAACCTGCGGCGCCACCGTCGACCGGATGCTGGGCGAAGCCCTCGGCGAGGTTTGGGTGCGTAAGCACTTTCCGCCCGAAGCCAAGCGCCGCATGAGCGAGTTGGTGGAGAACCTGCGGGCGACGCTGCGCGAAGAATTGCTGGCCGCCGAATGGCTCACGCCTGAGACGCGCAAAAACGCGGTGGCTAAGCTGGAGGCGTTCACTCCTAAGGTGGGCTACCCCGACCGCTGGCGTGACTATTCTTCGGTGAAGATCGACGCTAAGGGCTTCTACGAAAATGTGCGCGCGGCCGGGTCCTTCCAGCGCAACTATCAATTGGCCAAAATCGGGCAGCCCGTGAACCGCAATGACTGGGGCATGACGCCGCCCACGGTCAATGCCTACTACAGCCCATCTCTCAATGAGATCGTCTTCCCCGCGGGCATCCTGCAGCCGCCGCTGTTCGATCTGGCGGCGGGCGATGAGCTCAACTACGCGGCCATCGGCGCCGTGATCGGGCATGAGATGGGCCATGGCTTCGACGACCAGGGCTCGAAGTTCGATGCCGCGGGCAATCTGCGCAACTGGTGGACGACGGAGGATCGCCAGAAGTTCGATGCCCGCGCCGGCTGCGTGATTGAGCAATTTAATACCCTCGACGTGGGTGACGGCCTGCGCCACAACGGGCGTTTGGTGGCGGGGGAAGCGATGGGCGATTTAGGCGGACTCACGCTTGCTTATCGGGCCTATAAACGATCCTTAAAGGGCAAACCGGAGCCGCCCGTGATTGATGGTTTCACGGCCGACCAGCGCTTCTTTCTGGCCTTCGCGCGTGTCTGGTCGAGCCAATTGCGCCCCGATGCATTGCGCATGCAGCTCAATACCAATCCGCACCCGGTGGCGAAGTTTCGGACGAACGGCACCTTGGAGAACATGCCCGAGTTCCGCGCGGCCTTTGGCTGCAAGCGCGGCGACCCGATGGTGAGGCTCGCTGGCCAGGATTGCAAGTTGTGGTAGTCGGCGAGCGTTCGCTACCGGCCCCGCCCGAACCCGGTCCGCAGCCAATGGCGGGGCAGGGAACTCACGCCGGCGAGCTGGTGTTGGTCCGCCAAGTAGTGCGCAAAGCCCGCTAGCCGCTGAAGCTGGGGCAGATCTCGCGCGCCACGGAGATAAGCCCGGTAGCGATGCGCGCCATCCACCAGCCAGCCATGCTGGCCTTCCGGTTGGGCCAGCCGCCGGTATTCGAGCTGCGCCAATCGGCCGATTGGTTCGCTCTCCAGCCGCCAAACCAGCGAGCGCGGAATATTGGCGTGAAACGCGTGCAGCAGGTAGCCCAACGCGTCGGCCAGGGTCAACACGATGTCATGCCAGCGGGCGAGGCCTAACAATTGCTCCCACTTGATCTTCGACTGCCGGATGATCACCAAGGCATCCACGGCCCATTGCGGATCGCCGTTGAGGCTTTGGGCGCACGTATGTAGCAACTGATGCGTGGGTGCCAGCACCAGCGAGCGGTCTTCGTCCACGTACGCGGGCCAAGCCTCTTGCCAGTACCCGGCGTCTGCCTCGTCGGTGCGTGATTGCGCCAGTAAATGCCAAAACAACCACATCGTCTGGCCGGTCGGGCTGATCAGTTGCATGGCATGACGATAACGCCGTTGCACGGGCGTCAGGCCCATGCGCAAACCCTCCAGTGACCGCCAGCCATTTTGGGCCAAGTGCTCCAGGGCGCGGTCGGCTTCCAGGGTGGGCACCAGGACGTGAAAGCCACGAATGGGCCGCGCGCCGGGGTCGCGGTAGGTGGCCAGCGTCAGCGCCACGCCATTCAGGAGCAGCGTTGGGATGCCGGCCAGGTGCAGGCCGCGAAGGATGGGCGAAATCTGGCGCAGCTGCACTTGGTTCTTGTGCGTCGCGGCGTCGTAGTTTGGCTGCAACTGCCCCGCGTGCGGGTAGCCATGCCGGGTGAGGTTGCGAAAGACCTGGGGCAGTAACCCTGAATCCAGCTCCGGATCACTCGCACAGCGTTCCCAGGCGGTCACCGCTTCGACGGGATCGCCCGCGGCGGCACAGATGAGCGGCTCCTGAGCGGGCATCGGCCAGCAGGTAGGCCGGCTGTGTAGATACAGTCGCGCCCGGCGGGGTTCGGCAATGGGTTCCGGAGACGCGGACAACGGCCTCATCACTCACCATGGTGACATGGTTTTCCCACGGTTCGCGCACCTACCACTCAGAATACATAGTGCCTTCGAGCGATTTCTTATCGGACCCCGAGCGCACGTCAAAGATGCCGGGCTCGGTCTGGCTGACGCTCGACAGGGCGTCCTCCATGATGATCTTCCACGACTGATTCGACTTGGTGATGGGGTCCATCGGAACTTCGCGCAGGTAGCCTTGTTCGACCAGTTCCTGCAAGGTCTGCGGCCCTTTCTGCTTGTCGTAAGTGTACTCGTCGATCATCGTGCGCAAGGTAAACAGGTTGCTGCGCAGCACCGTCTCGTTCGCCCGGATGAGAGACTTTTGGTACGTCGGGATGGCGATCGCCACCAGAATGCCCATAATGGTCAGCACGATCATCAGCTCAATGATCGTGAACCCGCGCCGCGTCAGGTTACCACTCCGCATAG
>JAYVUQ010000954.1:0-2478 GCA_043787785.1 Bryobacteraceae bacterium | reverse complement strand
CCAGGAGTTGATGAACGAGATCAAAAAAATGACGCCGGCAATGATGACCGCGCTCAAGCTGTGAACGGACGCAGCGACCGGGGGCGATCGAGTCCGCCATGAAGCACCGATGATGAAGCACCCATGAATCGTCACGCTGGTTACATCCTGGTGCTCACCGCAGCCTTCGCTGTAGGCCTGCTGGTGTCTTTCACCCGGCTCGCGTCCACCATCGACGACGCCGCCTATGACTGGATGTTCAACTTACATTTGCCGCAGTATCCGCCGGCGCGCTCCGCCTTGTTGACGATTGACGAGGCGAGCTTGACTTCCACCGGCGGCCGTCAGCATTTGCGCCGCACTCTCGCCAAGGCTCTCGACGTGGTCACTGCCGCTCAGCCTGCCGCGGTCGCGATTGACTTGATTCTGGCGGAGCCGGGAGAAGGCGATGACGAACTGAGGGCCGCCTTGGGGCGCGCGCCCAACCTGGTGCTCGGCGCGGACATTCCGCAACAAGGCGGTTGGGAGTGGCCCATCTTTCGCGCCCAGGCCCGCGCCATTGGCCACGTCCACGCCGACCCTGATCCGGTGAGCCGGCATCTGCCCTTGATGAAAGCGCAACCCGGCGATCGCTTATGGGCGATGTGCCTCGAAGCTTATCGCCTCTCCTCGCAGTCGAAGCTGATTCTCGAAACGCCCACCGATCTCGAAGTTGGCTCCATCGTGATTCCGGCGCGGCCTGAAACGGCGCGTACGATGCGCATTCGCTACCGCCCGCCCGGAGGCATTGCGCGCCTCTCCCTGCGCGACGTCATCGACACGCCTTCCAAGGCGAGCCTGTATCGAGGCAAAGCCGTCTTTGTCGGCTTCACCGCGCAGAGCGAAGTGAAAGACCGTCTCATGACGCCGATGGAAGTGATGATGCCCGGCGTCGAAATCCACGCCCACGCTTACGAAACCATCGCCGCCGGAGACTTCTTGACGGACGTGCCAGCGTGGGCCAGCGCTAGCTCCTGCCTCGTTCTCGCCGCCCTGGCCGGCCTCATCTTTTGGCGCATGCCCGGCTGGGTGGCTTACGTGGCGGGCGGCGTGCTGTTGTTGTTGGCGCATCTGTTGCCGCACCTGCTTTTTCGCCAAGGGATTGTCTTTCCTACTTTCGCTCCGCTGCTGGTGGCTTGGCTATCGGTGGTCGGAGCGGCGGCGTATCAATACTTCGGCACGCGCTTCCAATTGGTGCGTACGGAGCAAGAGCGTTCCCGCTATCAGCAGGCGATCCAGTTCGTTACCCATGAAATGCGCACGCCGCTCACCGCCATTCAAGGGTCAAGCGAGTTGATGTCCCGCTACAACCTGAAGCCGGAGAAGCAGAAGCAAATGGCGGAGATGATCAACTCCGAAAGTAAGCGGCTGGCCCGCATGATCACCACGTTCCTCAACCTGGAACGCTTGGGCGACGGCTCGCTCGACCTGAAGCAGGAACCCTTTTCCTTGGCCCAAGCCCTCGCCGCCTGCATGGATCGCGCACAGCTCGTGGCCGAGCGTAAACAGATGACCATCGAAGTGGCGCAGGCTGACGACGCCGCCATCTCCGGTGACCGCGAACTGCTCGAATATGCCATTTATAACCTGCTGACCAACGCCGTCAAGTACTCGCCGGCCGGGAGCATCGTTACCGTAAAGAGTGAACGCTTCGGCGACAAACTCCGCCTTTCCGTAACTGACCAGGGCATGGGCATGGACGCGGCGGAGTTGAAACACATCTTCGATAAGTTCTACCGCACCAAGCGTGCCGAGGCCGCAGGCATTGAAGGAACGGGCATTGGCCTGTCCATTGTCCAGGAGATTGTTCGCCACCACGGGGGGCGAATCGAAGTGGCCAGCCAACCGGGACACGGTTCGTGCTTTACACTGTTACTACCGGCCTTATCGTGAGTGAAAAAAAGATATTAGTTGTGGAGGACGACGCTAGCGTTCGAACCACCTTAGTCACCTTCCTCGAACTTGAGGGTTATGATGTGGAAGCCGTAGGCTCCACCCGCGACGCGATGTTGCGCCTGCGTGACCACACCTACCCGTTGGTACTATCTGATATCTACCTTGATGAGCGCACCGGGCTCGATGTGCTTGAAGCCGCTCGCGAAAAGAACCCGGATGGCAAGGTGATCCTGATGACGGGCCGCGCCAGTATGGAAACCGTCATGAAGGCGACTAAGGGCGGCGCCTTTGAGTACATCTCGAAGCCCTTCGAATTCGATACCCTTTCTGACGTTCTCGACCGCGCCCAGGCCGCCATGCTGCCCGCGATTACCGATGACGCCGAGACCGGCGTGGACGACCTGCCAGCCACCGAAATGATTGGCAGTTCTTCGCAGATGCTCGACGTCTATAAGACCATCGCGCTGGTGGCCCCCACCGATGCCACCGTACTGGTGCAGGGCGAAACCGGCACCGGCAAAGAGATGATCGCGCGGATGATCCATCGGAATAGCCGCCGCGCCG
>JAYVUQ010000953.1:0-5011 GCA_043787785.1 Bryobacteraceae bacterium | reverse complement strand
TTGGGCAGCAGGAAAGAGCAGGGCGAGGTCTCGTCGGGAAGGGGTCATCGGGTGTCTCCTGCGCGAGTATATCCGATTCGTGATTTGATAAAGGCAGTGTTCACTGCGCTATTTGTAATTTCTACGCTGGCCGCCGCCCCGTTCGAGGACGGACAAGCGTTCCTGCAGCAGTACTGCGCCAAATGCCACCGAGCGCCGTTGGGCGGGTTTGCGCTGAAACAGGTGGAGGGGCCCGGCAGCTTTCGGACGGCCTCGCACCAGTGGACGGCGCTCGCCAACCGCGTCCGCAACGGCGAGATGCCTCCCAAGGGATCGCCAACGCCCGCGCTGGAAGCCCGCGAAAATTTCACGCAATGGGTTGACCATACCCTGCACGCCGAAGTCTGTGGCACCGGGCCAGTGAAGGCTAGCCGAGCGCCGATCCGGCGGCTGAATCGTGACGAATACACAGCGACCCTGCGCGACCTGCTCGACATGCACATGGACATTGGCGCGTCGCTGCCGGTGGATGGCGCGGGCGGCGAAGGCTTCGACAATGCGGCGGAGACCTTGTTTCTGTCGCCGTTACATGCCGAGAAGTACATGGCCGCGGCCAAATTTGCGATGGATTTTGCCGGGCGCGAGTTCAAGTCGCGCTACAAGATTCTGGTGGCCAAGCCAGGCCCGGGCGTTACCGCGCAGCAGGCCGCGCGGAAGATCTTTGCCAACTTCCTGCCGCGCGCGTTTCGCCGGCCGGTAACCGAAGCCGACATGTTGCCGTATCTGGCCTTGTTTGATGCGGCCCAAAAGCAGGGCCAGCCGTTTGAACCGGCGATCTTCTTCTCGTTGCGCGGCGCTCTGGTTTCACCGATGTTTTTGTTCCGGACGGAACCACAGAATGCGGGCCCGGAACCCCGGCAGATCGACCAGTATGCGCTGGCCTCGCGCCTCTCGTATTTCCTCTGGGGCAGCATGCCCGACGAACTGCTGACTGACTTGGCTGCGGCCGGCAAACTACACGACCCGGAGGTGCTCAAAAAGCTGATCGGGCTGATGCTGCGCAATGACCGTTCGCTCGAATTCGCCCGCCGCTTCACTGAGCAGTGGCTGCACACGCGCGAACTGATGGGCGACAAGGCACCCGACGCGAAGCTGTTCGCCGCCTATGCCAAGGACGAGGATGTGCGCAGTGACGTGCGCTTACAACCAGTACTATTTTTGCGCGAGTTACTGGTGCGCGACTTGTCGCTCTTGAACCTGATCGACAGCGACCACACCATCAGCACGCGCCACTTGAATAAGCTCTACAACGTGAAAATGGCGCTGAACGAGAACGCTAACACGCAGCCGCAATGGGTTTCGGTGCCCGAAGGTAGCCAGCGCGGAGGCTTGCTGGGCATGGGCGCGGTGCTGACGGTTTCGTCTTATCCGTACCGCACCAGCCCGGTCTTGCGCGGGGCCTGGATACTCGATTCGCTGCTGGGTACGCCGCCACCTCCGCCGCCGCCGGACGTGCCGGCGCTCGAAGCCGATAAGCCCGACGAGCCCGCCAAGACGGTGCGTGCCCGGCTGACCCAGCATCGCGCCAATGCGGTGTGCGCCAGTTGCCATAGCCGGATTGACCCGCTGGGCTTTGCCCTCGAAAACTACGATGTGCTGGGACGTTGGCGCGACGAAGAGGCTGGCGTGCCGGTGGACAATTCTGGGGAATTGGCCGATGGAACGAAGATACAAGGCCCGGATGCGCTGCGGAAAGTGCTGCTGGAGCGCAAGGATCTGGTGATCCGCAATCTCACCAACCGGATGCTGGGCTATGCGCTGGGCCGGGGGTTGACGCTGGCGGACTCTTGCGCGGTGGACCAGATCGTGGCCCAGGTGCGAGACAATGGATACCGGGCGCAGGCCCTGATTGAAGCGATCGTGACGAGCGTGCCGTTCCGTTATCAGGCCGGCATGCCGCCAACCGTAACGAAGACAGTGCCTAGGAGTAAACCATGAAGAGGCGGACATTATTACGCGGCGTGGGAGCCACGCTGGGGTTGCCCTGGATGGAAGTGATGGCGGCACCACCTGCCAATGCCAATGCCACTGGGCCGGTCCGGCTGGCGGCACTCTACATGCCCAATGGCGTTAATGTCGACGCCTGGACGCCGAAAGAAGCGGGGCGCAATTTTGAACTGACGCCGACGCTTTCGCCGTTGGCACCGTTCAAAAACCAACTGAATGTATTCAGTAACTTTTGGAATGCGAACTCAAAGGGCGGCGATGGCCACTACGTAAAAGAAGCCGCTATTCTCACTTGCGCCACGATCAAGAAGACCCCCGGCGCCGACATTGCCAATGGCATATCGCTGGACCAGCAGGCGGCCCTAAAGGTGCAGATGGAGACGCCGCTGCCGTCGCTGGAACTGGGCGTGACGCCGGTGGCGATTGGGGTGGACGCGGTGGTGGGCTATACGCGCGTTTATGGCTCGCACATTGCGTGGAGCAACGCGACGACGCCGCTGGCGAGAGAGATTAACCCGCGCTCGGTTTATGAGCGCTTGTTCGGGGCGGCGAATGGCCAGCAGGCCAATGCCGCCAAGCTCGATACGCTCTTGCTGGATCGGGTGCTGGGCGATGCCAAGCGGCTGCGCGGCCAAGTGGGGCAAGCCGACCGCTTGCGGCTGGACGAGTATTTGTCGGTGATGCGATCGCTGGAGGAGCGCGTCCAGCGATCCAATGCCGGCGGGGCAAAGGCTTGGAAGGCGCGGGTGCCGATTGACCCCAAGGGCGCGCCGACGGACAGCCCGAAGGACCATCCGGAGCATGTGCGTTTGATGCTCGACATGATGGCCGTGGCTTTTCAAAGCGACACCACGCGCGTCGGCACCTTCATGTTCGGCAACGCGGTGAGCAATGTCAGTTTCCGTTGGCTCGAGGGAGTGAGCGCCGGGCACCACGACGTGTCGCACCACCAGAAGGACCCCGACAAACTGCGCCAGTATCAGTTGATCAACCGCTGGCACATTGAGCAATACGCCTACCTGCTGAAGCGCTTGAGCGAGATGAAAGAAGGCGAAGGCAGCGTGCTGGACAACTCGATGATCCTGTTTGCCTCGGCTTTGAGCGATGGCAATAAGCACGATCCACATAAGCTGCCGATCCTGGTGAGTGGGCGCGCCGGTGGGCGAATGGAAACGGGCCAGCATTTTGTGATGGGCGATGACGCGCCGTTGGCGAATCTTTACGTGTCGATGCTGGATGCCTTTGGCGCGCCGGTGGAGCGGTTTGCGGATAGCACGGGTCCGGTGGCCGGATTGGTGAAGTCATGATCGCACTGCTTTTTCTGGCCGCCGATTTGACCGGCATTTGGACCGGGCAGGTGACCACGCGCCTAGGCGTTCAGGACGTGACGATCAAGTTGGAGCAGCAAGGCACCAGGCTGACCGGCAAGCTGTATGACGATCGCGGAAGTTCGGTGATCAGCGAGGGAAAAGCTGTCGGCGATGTGGCGATCTTCGTGGTGGCCGTGCAGGAGCAGAGTGGCAACCAGATCAACGACACGCGCCTGCGCTACACGGGCACATTGCGCGACGGGGTGCTGGAACTGGCGCGTGATCGCGAAAGTTCAACGATTGCCGGCAACAGTGGGGGCGTATTTCAGCGCTCGTCAGCGAAGCAACTCCTGAAGCTGAAGCGACTTTACTAGGGCCCTGGCGCTCCGGCCGCATCCAGGATAGACTCTGAGTACTACGTGCGATAAGGAAGAATGCCGTAGGAATTCAGGTACTCTCGAGGCCAGTGGAGGTCGATATATGGAGCGTATGCATGATAGGCGCACCAAACCCCGAATGCTCTGTGCGGACTTGGTAAAGGTAATTTACCAGGACCCAACAGGCGTCCAGCAAGAGACGACCGCGAATCTCGAGGACATCTCGACAAATGGAGTCTGTCTCCAAACGGAAGAGGAACTGCCGCTCGGCACGCGGGTGGAGATTCAGCACAGCCGGGGCCAGTTTGAGGGCGAAGTGCGCTATTGCAAGTATTGCGACCCCGTGGGGTATTTTCTGGGGGTGGAATTTGCCGAGGATAGCGAGTGGAGCCAGCGCAAGTTCAAGCCCATGCACATGCTGGATCCGCGACGTTTGGTGCAGCGCAGTCTGGACCGGGCTACGAAGAACGTAAGCTAAGGGTACAGTTAAAGCTTGCCTGAACTTGTCTGGTGGAAGTGGGCGATTGGCCTGTTCTGCGCCTTTAACGTCGGTCTTGCGAAAACCGGAATGCCCGGCCTGGGGATTATGGCGATTCCTCTGTTTGTCCTGACGGTGGGAGACGCACGCCTTTCGGCGGGTTGGCTGCTGCCGTTGTTGTTAACCGCGGACCTGTTCGCCATCGTCTACTATCGCCGGCATGCGGCGGCCAACCGGCTCTTCGCGCTGCTGCCTTGGGTCGTCATCGGCTTGGTGGCCGGTGCTTATGCGCTCAGCTATCCGGAGGCGCTCTTACGCGTGTTGGTAGGCTGCATTCTGTTGGGGATGTTGATTCTGTTCTGGCTTCGCAAGCGGCAGCCGGCGATGCCCCAAGAGATGTGGTGGCATGCGGGAGTTTATGGGGGCGCGGCGGGGTTTGCGACGATGGTGGCCAATGCGGCGGGGCCCGTGATGAACGTCTACCTGTTGAGCCGCCGGTTGCCGCGGGAAGAGTTTGTGGCGACGGGGGCCTGGTTCTTCTTTTGTGTCAATGCGGCCAAGGTGCCGGTTTACACTTACCATGGGCTCATCAGTTGGAAGTCCTTGGCGTTTGACCTGGCGCTGGCCCCGGCGACCATCGCCGGAGCGCTGCTGGGGCGGCGTTTGCTGCATGCGATTCCCGAAATCTGGTTTGAGCGGGGGGCCTTGACTTTGGCCTTCCTGGGGACCATATTGCTCTTCATCCCCAAATAAAGGTACATTCGAGACAACATGGCGCGTAGCGTAAACAAAGTAATTCTGATTGGCAATTTAGGCAAGGATGCGGAGACGAAGTTCACGGCGGGCGGCACGGCCGTCAC
>JAYVUQ010000952.1:0-4238 GCA_043787785.1 Bryobacteraceae bacterium | reverse complement strand
TCCCTCGGTTGTCACGGGCTGGTTTTGCGGGGGATGCACGAGATTTAGGGAAAGATTTAGCGCCCGCGAGGCGCGCCGCGGCCACCGCCGCTGCCTCCGGGGCGTCCGCCACCGCCGCCGCTGGGACGGCCACCGCCGCCGCCGCTACCGCCGCGGAAGCCACCACCGCTACGGCCACGGTCGCCGTCACGGCCACCACGGAAGCCACCGCGGCCGCCACGGTCACCGCGATCTTCTGCCGGGGGTTCCGGCTTCCAACCAGGGGTCGCCGTCGCCGCGAAGCCTCGGATGGGCGGGGGGCGAAAGGCCGGGGCGGGAGGAGCAGCGGGCAAGGGGGCTTCCTTGGGCAGCACCACCACCTGGCGCTGGGAACCGACACCGAGGCTTTCGCTGCGCAGTTCGGTCTCCTCGCGCAGGGCCAGATGCACGATGCGGCGCTCGCGGCTGTTCATCGAGGAGAAGATAAACGGCTGTCCGCTCTTCTTCACGCGCTCAGCGGCGCTGGTAGCGCTCATGCGCAACTCTTCGATGCGTAAACGGCGATAGTCGTTGGTGTCGAAGCAGATCAACGAGTGATCCTCGGGCGGCACCCGCAGCATTTCCATCGTCAAATGTTCCAGGGCCAGCAGGAGCTCGGCCTTATTTTCGAGCAACATTTCGGCATCGTCGCCGATGAAGTCGACTACCAGTTCGGGACTCTCGAAGTACTGGATGCTCTGATCAGGGTCGGCAAAGTCGGCATCGAGGTCGAGGCCCATGTTGTCTACGGTTTGATCTAGAAACGCCAGGATCTGTTCCCGTGCAGTGTCGTTCGCGTATTTTTTCTCGGACATTGGACCTCGAATTTTCAGTGTTGAGCGCTTTACAGAAAGCGGTTAAAGAACCATTGCTGGGCGATCGCAATTAAGTTGCCAATAAGCCAATATAGTACCAAGCCGCTGGAGGCGCTGTAGAAGAAGAAGAGGAACATAAGCGGCATGAACATCATCATCTTGGCTTGCGCGGGATCCATGCCCGGGCTGGTAGGGGTCATTTTTTGCAGCAGAAACTGGGTGCCGACCATCATGAGCGGCAGCAGGCGGACCGGAATCGTCTCGGGCCGGGAAAGGTCAGTTACCCAGAGAAACTGCGCGCCGCGCATCTGAATGGCGACATTGAGCACGGTGAGAAAGGCGAACAGAAACGGCATCTGAATCACCAAGGGAATGCAGCCGCCGGCGGGGTTGACGCCATGCTTTTTGTAGAGTGCCATCACTTCTTCGTTCTTCTGGGTCATGCGCGGGTCCTTCATGCCGAGGCCCTCATACTTCTTGTTGATCTTCTGGAACTCCGGCTGAATGGCCTGCATCTTCTTGGCCGATTTGAGGCTGGTGATCTTCAAGGGCAGCATGGCCATGTTGATCATAACCGTGACGATGACGATGGCCCAGCCGTAGGAGTAATTGGGCGCGATGCCCTTCACCCAGTTGTGGACGATCACCAGGCCGGAGAACAGCGGCTTGGCGAGCCAACCGAGCCACGCGCCCCAGTCGATGATGCGTTCGAGCATCGGGTCGGTCGCGCGAAGAATGTCGACGTCCTTGGGACCGACAAAGAGGGTGAAGTCGTTGGTGGCATTGCCGCCGACCGAGACACCGGCATGGGGTTCGGTGGCGCCATCGCTGATTTGCTTTACCGCGTCCGAATAAGTGCGCAGTTCGATCACTCGGCCGGTTTGCTTGGGGAAGAAAACGGCGGCGAAGTAAGAGTCCTCAACGCCGGCGAAGGCGAATTGGCCGCGCTCAATCATGGTGCCGTTGGCGGCGGCTTTGCCATCCCGAACCACTAACTGCCCACGCGGATCGCGCAGGCTCCCGAGAATGCCTTCGCCTTTGGTGGCATCGGGGCCCGTCATGTGGATGGAGTGGACATAGCCGGAGGGCGCGTTGACGGTAGCGTCGCCGAAGCCGCCACGCCAGGAAAGATTGTGGGGCACGGGTTGGCCGGAGACATAGGCTTCCGTTGAGACTTGCACACGGTAGTCGCTCTTCTGGAAGACGAACTTCTTTTTGCCGCGAAAGTTGGCGTCGGCGTATTCGAATTCGATGGTCTGGAATCCTTCCGTCGGGAAGCGATGGGCGTAGATCACCTGATTGGCATCCACGCCGGGGAACTTGTCGGTAAAGGCGAAGCGCAGCGGGTAGCCAACCTCTTTGCCCGCGACGCCGTTGGGCTGCACCAGTTCCAGAGGCTTGCCGTTGGTGTCCTTATACTTCTTCAGTTGCCAGGAAAGCACCACGCCGCCCTTGGTAGAAAACCGAACCTTGTGGACGTCGGTATCCACCTCGAGGATCTCTTCTTTGGCACCGGCGACGGTGTTCGCCACAGTGCTGACGGGTTTGCCGGCGGGTTTAGTTGAGGCGAGACCGGCGGGCTTCGGCGCGATAGGCGCGCTCGGCACGGGAGTCTCTTGCTGGGCCATCTCCTTCTTCACCACTGGCTTCGGTGGGGTAGCCGGCGGGAAGAGGGTGGACGAGAAGTACAGAATGCCGCCCGCGATCACGAAAAACAGGAGCAGGTTGCGCTCCATCGAAAATTCTTGCTTATTGTCGGCCATGCAACTCAGTTCTTTGGTGGTGGGGCACCGGGTCGATACCGCCCGGATGCCACGGGTGACACTTTAACAATCGTCTCACGCCCAGGTAGATGCCGCGTCCGGCGCCGTGGACGGCAATCGCGTCGTGCATATAGCAGGAGCAAGTGGGATAGAAACGGCAGGCGGAAGGCAGCAGAGGGGAAATCACAAGCTTGTAGCCTCGGAGGAGGACAAGGAGTGCCGTGCTAAGCGGGCGAAAAGCCGCTCCACCTCCTGCTTCAGTTGTTGGGGAGTAGCTGCGTCCGCGGCCCGGCGAGGGTTGATGACGACGCTCCACCGCGGGCCCAGCATGGGCCAATGCAAGCGCACCTGTTCGCGGATCCGGCGGCGGAGACGATTGCGGAAGACGGCTTTGCCGAGTCCGCGAGGTGTCGTGAAGCCGATCTTGGCCCCCGACGGTTCTCCCGCCAAGCAAAACGCGGCGAAGTACGTCGATTGATGACGAAAGCCTTTGTCGTAGACTTGTTTGAATTGAGCCGACCGCAGTAGGCGGCATGATTTTGGGAAGCCCCATAAGTCTGGGACCACAAGTTTGGATCCTAGCGGACTTGACCGGCCCAGCGCACATTACGCTCGTCGCTCACCGTGAGCTTCCAACGGCCACGAGCCCTCCGGCGGGCAATGACGTTGCGGCCATCCTTGGTCTCCATACGTTTGCGGAATCCGTGGACCTTAGCCCGGCGGCGATTGTTGGGCTGAAATGTTCTTTTCGGCATTTAAATAATTTCCTTCGCGCCGGCTGATATTGCCTTTTCGGGAGATCCGGACGCCACACAGGCCGCAAAGGGCCCTGGGGACAAGGCTGTCCCCAAAACTCAAGTATAAGGACCCCGGTGGCTGGTGTCAAATCCTGCTGGATTGCCGGTGGTGGGCTGGGCGGCAGAAATGGCTTTCACCGCTCCCGCAAATAGAGAGCCTCTTTGCTGAGGCCGAGATCGAACGCTTCGAGGAGGCCTGCCAGTCCCAGGAGGTTGAAGCTGTGGATCGTGGGGAGCGCCTCTTCCGCTATCGGCACCACGCAAGGCAGTTGTCGCCACCCGAAACTCCCGAGTTCAACACTGAAGCTTGTGACAACGACATAGATGAAACCAGAGGCAGTCCGACGCGGCTCAACTATACCGCTAAGGTCAAGCCCAAGTTCGGCCGCGAGACCGTGGCCGAACACCGTCTCGTTGGCTCCCGTATCAACGATCAGATCCACCTCCTGAAGACACCCGGGCTTCGGAATCCACAAATCACCCTCCGCCATGAAGAAGTAGCGCTGGTCAGCCGGGGCAACCGGAAGCCGCACGACGACTTGCGCCACATGGTGGCCATTGCGATTTGAGAAACGCTCCCATGTATCCTCCCATTCAGGTATGATGATTTGCCGCTAAGGGCCCTCCTTGGGAATCTTAAAAATGTTCGGTTCCATCCAACGGAGGACTGGATCCGCCAACATGGTCTTCTTGAGAGACTCCGATGACGCGCTCGTTAGGATGAGCTTCCCGTCGATTTGCTCAAAGGCAGCGCGAGAGCCTGCGGCGGCAGGGGGTTCAAGCACCGCGACATACTCGTCCTGATGTTGCTGGGCCAACCAGTCAAAATTTGTCTCGATCCATTT
>JAYVUQ010000951.1:0-4793 GCA_043787785.1 Bryobacteraceae bacterium | reverse complement strand
GGGTGTCTTCCGTGACTGATGAGTGGGCAGTGATGTTCGTGCCGTCGCGACTCATGTAACAATGGCACTCAATAGATTGAAAACGTCTGGCGCGACTATCATGCTTTTAGCCCTTTTTGCCTCGGGACACGAAACGGGGCAAACGGATTGGGTTATTCGCGTGCTTACGCGATTGGAAGTTGCGTCCCTGCCCCAAGCCAGTGTGAGGTTGGGGACTAGGAACCCATGCTGCCGATAGCACAACTGTGGGGCCAGTACAAACAAACGCGCCACGACCGGGACTGGGAACAGGTAATCCAAGCGCTCTATCCTCCACTGGCGGCGGTGGTGTTTCGGGTGTCATCTCGGTGGGGGGCGGTGGATTCCGGGCAACTGCAGGACGTGCTCCAAGAGGTCTTTCTAAAGATCTCGCAGCAGCGATCTGAATTGCTAGCAAAGGTTCCCGTGCAGGGCGAGGCGGTAGCGGACGCCTACTTCAAAGCTTTGGCGGCGAATGCCACCCATGATTACTGGAAACATCGGAGGGCCCAAAAGCGGGACGATGGGCAGACCGTGAATTTCGATGACCGATTGGGCGAGTTTCTAGAAGGAGGATTTGGAGCGGTTCGCGTGATTGAGCGGAACCTGCTCTTCGCTCAGATTGACGGTTGCCTCCCGGAAGATGGCCATGCCAGAACAATTTTTTGGCTTTATTACCGGCAGGGGTTGACGGCTAAGGAGATCTCGGCGATTCCGGAGTTCCGGCTGACGGTGAAGGGTGTGGAGAGCATTATTCACCGCCAAACCCTGGAGGTGCGACAAAAGTTGCGAGAACCGCGAAGGGAAAGTCTGTCGTGAATCGTTGCATGAAAGTGAGTGCAGAATGACGGAGAGTTCGCCGATTAGTCCGCAAGGTTGCCCAGGCTCCGAGGTTTGGAACGCGATTGCGCTCGGCCTCTCTGTATCGCTCGCCGAGAATCGATCGGCGGCGGATTTGTTGGCCCACGCGGCGTCTTGTGATATCTGCGGCTTAGAATTGCGAGAAGCGGTGAGCTTGTTCAATGGTGAGGCGTCGGAGGCGGAGAAGAGCTGGGTAAAGACGGTCTCTCCACCCGTGGCGCTCCGGAGGCCTCGGCCGCATTGGAGTTGGGCCATCGCAGCCGGGTTGGTGCTCGCATCGGCGTTTGGTGGCTGGCGAATGTGGCGGGGGACCCAGCCGCCCTTCGCGCTGTTGGCCGAGGCCTACACCGCGAACCGGACGATGGAGCTGCGCTGGCCGGAAGCCAAATATGCGACCGCCCGATTGCAGCGAGGGCCGAAGGCGGAGATGAGTAAGGAAATCCTGCAGGCGGCGCTAGAAATCCAGTCTGGCCCTCGCCGGGCAGAATGGTTGCGGGCGAAGGGACGGCTGCATCTGCTGCGATGGGAGCCCAAGGAAGCGATTGAAGCTTTTTCCGAGGCGGCGGATCTCGCGTCACCCGGCGCTGACCTGTTGGCCGACCTGGGCATGGCCTACTTTGTTCGCGCCGAGGCCACGAATACAGTTTCGGACCAAGCGAGGGCGCACGAGTATTTGAGCCAGTCGTTGCAAAAAGACCCACGAACCTTCACGACCAGATTTAATCGGGCGATTGTCCGGGACAAACTGGGCCTGTTTGTGCAGGCCTTGGAAGACTGGGACGAACTGCTGCGGCAGGAACCAGCAGGTGAATGGAGCAGCGAGGCGCGTCAACGGAGGGCGGTGGTGTTGGAGCGGCTCAAACGAGTGCAATCCGCCGAGTGGGAGATTCGTGCGGCTGAGCATCTGGAGTCACAAGTTTTGGCGGCAATTACCGGATCGGCGACGCGGTCGGAGTTCCTGGCGAGCCCGTTCGTAAAGACGACAGCGGAGAAGATGTTGACGGCGGGTGATCCCTGGCTGGTGCAACTGGCGGGGAGCACCGGATCGGAGTCTCTCAAGAGCGCTTTTCAAACCCTCGCCGGAGCCAGTCGGCGGCGGCGGGATGGCGGCACGCTCCTATCCGAACAGCGGGTCGCGTTGGAAGCTTTGATGAGGGCCACCTTGCCAACCGCATATCGGGCTTGGGGCGCGTTTGAAGCGCTGTACGATGCGGCGCATACTTCTCCGATCCGACTGTGTCCGGCGGCTAAGTCGGTGGCGACCAAGGCCTTGCGGGATTCGGGATTTCGTTGGCTTCACGGGCAGGTCCTACTGGAATTGTCCACCTGCGAAGTAGCGATGTCGAACTTCGATGCCGCCGACCGGTTGACTCGCGAGACGATGGAGTTGGCGCGGGCGGCGTCCTTACCCGCAATCGGTGCGCGGGCGGCCAGCTTTCAGACGAGCCACCTCATCACTCGCGGGCGCTATCGGGAGGCATTGCAACTTTCGCGCGCCATGATCGACAGCGTTTACGAGCAGAACCTTCCGCGGGCGCGCTTCCATAATTTTCATAACGATTTGTATCGGGCGGCTGATCGGATGGGTTTGCGTTTTACGGCTGCCGAAGGCGCCCGCATGACGGCGGAGATTGCTCAGGCGAATGGTTCCAGCGACCTGGAGAGGCTGCTGCGCGCGGCGGCGGCGGAGAATTTTAGTTTGGCGGGCGACGCGGGCGCGGCCGAATACGAGCTTCGGCGGGTGGAGGCGATTCGGAAGTCCTTGCCCAGCCCAACGACGATGAGTACGGCGGAGTTGTTTGCCTCCGTGGCTTTGGCCAAAGCGCGACGGGATCGGCGCGGGCTCGAAGCAATGGATACCCAGGTGCGAGCCGCCGATAACCCTTTCTGGCGGGTCCTCTTCGATGTGACGCTGGCTTCCCTGGATCGGCAAGCTGGCCAGCCAGACTTGGCGGAGCAGCGACTGCGGAAGTTGCTGCCTTGGCTGGCGGCGAATCCGGCCCGGCGGGGAGAAAGTAATCGTTGGCGGAAGAGCCTGGACGATGTTTATCGTCTTTTGACGCTCACCCTATTGGATCGTGGTCTCCAGTTGGAGGCGCTCAGGGTTTGGGAAGATTACCTGCGGCACCAGGATCAAATGATCGAGTTGGCGCTGTCACCCGCCCATGAGGTTTCGCCGCTGTTGGAAGTGACCTTCGTGCGGCTCGACGGGCGCTATGGCCGGTGGATTCGCCGGGGAGCGCGGCTTGATTTCACTTGGTTGGCCTTGAGCGAAGATGAGCTGCGGCGGAGTTCCCGGGTGTTTCGCAGAGCTTGTCTGGATCCCAACCGGCCGCCGGCTGATTCTCGCGCGGCGACCGCATTGCTTTGGGCCAACCTGATCGGGCCTTTGGAACTGGGCTCCTCGCC
This sequence comes from Bryobacteraceae bacterium, assembly GCA_043787785.1. Lineage (GTDB taxonomy): Bacteria > Acidobacteriota > Terriglobia > Bryobacterales > Bryobacteraceae > JALHNI01. The sequence continues at coordinate 1,505 of JAYVUQ010000951.1, read as the reverse complement.
GGGCATCGCCTTCCGGTTGGACGGGGACTTGATCGGGCTGCCACTGCATGCTTTGCCGATGCCATCGGGCTTGCCCTTGCTGTCGATGCTGCCGGTGATCTACCGCGAGAGCAGCCAACATAATGTGGGTCCATTTGCACCCTTGCTGTCACGGGGTGCCCTGGTGGTGGCGGCATCCGAGGTGCCGGGCGAACTGCGCTCCACTTACCCGCCGCTGCCCGGATTAGTGGAAGAGGCGCAAGGCATCGCGCAGACGATGTCGGCATCCCAGTTGTTGACGGGCGACTCGGCGCGAGGCGAGGAAATTGTCAGCCGCTTGCCGCATACCGGTATCTTCCACTTTTCCGGCCACTCGGCGGCGGGGCCGGCGGGAGTTTCGCTTTTGCTGACGCCGGACTCGTCGGCCCCCTCCGGCTTCTGGCAAATCCCCAAGCAAGTGGCGTATGCGCCGGCTCTGGCCGTTCTGGCGGCTTGCGCGACAGCGGAGTATGAGGAAGTGGACTCCGTGGCGCCGAGACATCTAGCGCATGCGTTCTTGCGGGCCGGTTTCGGCCAGGTGGTGGCTGCCGGATGGAACGTCGACCACGTGTCAACGCGGCGCATGATGCTCGAGTTTTACGCTGGCCTGGCCAAAGGGCTGCCACCCGCCGAAGCACTTCGCCAGTCGTCTTTGGCTGCGATGCGGTCCGGCTATACCCATCCCTACTATTTTGCCCCGTTTGCGATTTTCGTTTGATTTGTTAAAGGAGAAAAATGTTCATTACCCAAGAAGTTAAACGCGTGAACTTGATTTGCCATGGCCTCATGTGGTTTTGGCGCCATGACAAAGATCACCTAAAAATTCTGATTCCGGCGGAGAAAGTTCACGTCTACAAAGTAGGATCAGTTTACGGGGCGGCGGGCGATCCACCCAGTGAGAAAAACCTCAAGTGTCTGAATCCTAGCCAGAAGTTAACCCTGAAGGGCGTATTGCCTGGTGGTATGACCCCTGGGCAGATGGCTGCCGATTTCGCTTTGCCTGTCATCAAGCGGTCAATGGTGAGGCGCAATGGCAATGCCCTCATCGAGATCGAAGTCCCCATTCCAGACCTTATCCGTAGCTACTGTCACGCGGAAACCTATGGCATCCCCATGATCGAGGCAGGACAGTCGGGTGCCGTAGCCCCCATGCCATCCGGAGTTTCGACCGCTGTTGTGCTGTCGTGGGTTCAACCTAGTGGCCAAGCGATTGAATTGAGCGACGGCAAAGACCGGTATCTTCCCCACGTCAGCTATCCTTACGCCAACCTATCAATCTACGCACAAGAGGAAGACCCTAACATGAAAGACCCCGAACACGGCAAGTCCTTCAATAACCTCGTCTACTTTCAAGGCACGGAGGCAATGACTCTGGCGGCTACCAGCCCGGACCTGGTGCCCGATGCTCCCCCCGCCTCAACCGCCATCGGCGTTACGGACGCGGACTTGAGGGCACTGTCTGATTGGTTCGGGTTTACTACAGATCG
>JAYVUQ010000950.1:0-5076 GCA_043787785.1 Bryobacteraceae bacterium | reverse complement strand
GACCGTTTGAACCGGCAGGGCATTGACAAGGCGCGGGCGGTGATCGAACGCCGTCTGCGGCGCAACGGCCAGCGGGTGGACGAGTTAGAGGCGGCTTTGCGTGAGCGGATGCGGCGCGAGTTATTGGCGCGGCGAGAGCGGCACCGGAAACTGGAAGCCCGCCTCGCGCGGACTGACCTGCGAGTGCGATTTGCGGAGGCCCATCGGCGATTGGATGCGGCAACGAGCCGTTTGAGTGAAGTAACGAAGGTTCGCCTCACTCGCCTCGAAAATCGGCGAGCCCATCTGACGGGGCAATTACAACAGCTGAGTCCGCTGGCGATTTTGGAGCGGGGTTATGCCATCGTCGAGGCGGAGGCGGGGATTGTGAAAGACTCGGCGGCCGTGCCCGTGGATGCCGAATTGCGGATCCGGCTCGCCGCGGGCCGTCTGACGGCCCGCGTGACGAGTAGATAACCTCTACACCATGTACATGCCACCATTGATCTCGATAGTTTGGCCTTGAATATACCGAGCTGCGGGCGAACAGAGAAACAACACCACGTCCGATACATCTTCGTTGGTGCTCAGCCGCCCGGCGGGGGTTTGAGCGATCACCGAATCGAGGATCTGGCGATTGGAGAAGACCTCGTGGAAGTGATTGTCAACTGTGCCTGGGCTCACAGCATTGACCCGGATTCCCTGCGGCGCGAGCTCTTTGGCGAGCCCCTTGGTGATCGCCGCCACTGCGGCTTTGGCCGCCGAATAGACCGTCGCGCCGGGCCCGCCACCGTTGCGAGCGGCGATGGAACTGACGTTGATGATGACGCCATTCTTGCGCTCCATCATGCCGGGGGCGACCTTCTGCGTGATGAAGTAAACGCTCTTCACATTCAGATTCATCACCTCATCGAATAAGGCGGGCGTATATTCGAGTAACTTGGCACGCTTTACCAGCGAGCCCGCATTATTGACTAAGATGTCCCATTCCGGCTTCAGGCCGGCACAGAAGCTATCGATGCCGGCCACGGTGGCTAAGTTGGCTTGCACCAAACGAGCTTCGGCGCCCAGAGCTTTGAGTGAAGCTTGGACGGCGGCGGCACCTTCAGGATAAGAGTTATATTGCAGCAGGAAGCGGCGCACGCCGGCCTGTGCCAGGCTGAGTGCGCTTGCCGCACCGATGCCGCGCGAGGCTCCAGTAATCAGGGCGCTTTCCAGTGGACCTTGCGGTCCTTCCAGTTTCGTCATTAGTTCTCCTCAGAAATGGACGGCCGCGAACGGCGGCGCTTGGCCCCGGGCTTTACCGTCTCAGAATTGTTGGCCCAGCGGGCAAGGTCAAAGGTACGGGCGTAATCCGCAGTGGAGTTGGATAGCTCCACCCGCACCGCCCCGCTGGCGTCGCAAATGAATTTCTCATGGATCTCCTGGCTCTGCGCCACGTCGCTGTAAGTGACTGGGGCTTTAGATAAATCACTCAGCGTGGCGAGCGCGGGGTCAAACGGGAAGTGAATTTCGTCCCAAAATGCCAGGTCGCCGGCGGGCTCGCCATCGCGGGTTACATCGCCAGCCTCTAAGTACCGGAAATGGCCGATGTTATGCACCGGGTAATAGCGGCGCTCTCGAATCAACGCCGGTTGATTGGGCAGCGGCAGCATGGTGCCCCGTTCAAAGATGACATCGAGCCAGGCGCGGCGGCCATGGTCGGCTTCGCGCCACACGCCAAAGGCGCGGCCAAAGCGTTCGCGGACTTGGGTGCCGGGTTGATCATCGGCGTGAATGGCCAACCCGATCGCCGTGGCGGCGCGCGTGTAAGTGGAGCGCTTCACGGAGCGGCCGAAACTCTCCCGCAACATGCGGGACACCAGCGGCAGTTCGCTGCCGCCGCCCGTCACATAGAGCGCGTCAATACTGGCCGCCGGCCCGAGCGACTTAATCAGCCCTTCCACCACGTCGATCGATTGTTGAATTCGGGGGCGGGCGAGCGACTCAAACAGGCCCACGGCAATATTGACGCCTCCCCAACCGGAGCGCACTGATTCGAGGTCCACCGTGACTCGCTTCGTGGTGGGCTTAATGGATTCCTTGCGCTCACGGCACTCTTCCAGCAAGCGAAAGGCTTCGCCGGGCTTGAGTAACTGCCGGCGGTCTTCATCGAGCGCGAGTTCGGCGATCATTTCGTCGAAATCGTCACCGCCGAAGTGGGGCAAGCCGGCGGTGGCGACGACGACATTTTCTTTCTCGGCGGTGCGCAGGATCGAAGCGTCGAAGGTGCCGCCGCCAAGGTCATAAACGAGGAGGGTCTCCTCCTCGGCGGCAGTCTTCCCCTGGCGGTGACGATGCGCGAATTCGACGCTGGCGGCCGATGGCTCATTCAACATGCCGAGCACCTGAAAACCACCGCGGCGAAAGGCCTCGGTGGTGAGATAGCGCTGGTTAGAGTTGGCGTTGGCGGGCACGCCCAGCATGGCTTCCAGCCGCTCCGCGGGCTTGATGCCGGCATTTGAATGCTCCCGAAGCGCAATGGCGAGCGATTGGGAGAGCCCGATGAGGAGATCAAGTATCAGGATGGAACGGCCCGCGATTTCGAGCTGGGTATGCGGCCCGGCACCGTGCAGTTCGCGCTTGAGTGACCGCAGCAGCGTCCAGCCTGGGTCGCCTTGATGCTGCAACGCGGTCCAGCCGTAGTGGATGGCATCGGGCCCAAACGCAATGGTGGGTGGATACCAGTCCCGCGCTTCTCCATCGGCGGCGTCGAAGGAGACGACCGGATAATTTCCGCGATCCGCCGCCGCGACGACAATGCGCGTGGTGCCAAAATCGATTCCCAGTTTCATAACTCTCTCTATTCGAGCACTAAATGGACGGCAAGGTTAAACTAGAGAGCGTGAACTTCGCCGACATTTTAAGCAATTCGCGTTTTACCACGCTTTCGGCGGCATTGGCCGTATTGACGGCCATGATCACGCCAGCCCTGTTGATTTCAGCCACGGGTACCTTTATTCTTTCCACCTCGAATCGTCTCGGCCGCTGTGTGGACCGAATGCGGGGTATTATGGCGATTTTGGAGGAAGACCGGGCGGCCACGGCCCACCACTTATCCAAAGAGCGCAAGAGTTTTCTGCTGTCGCAGATCGATATGATAACCAAGCGTTCGCGAATTCTGGCGCGCGTGCTGGTGTATCTTTACTTTGCTTCCGGCATCTTCATGGCGACCAGTGTGTCGATTGCCGTGGCCAGCGTGGCCATGTCCCACTGGAGTTGGCTGCCCTTGGTGCTGGGTATCACTGGTGCCATTTTCCAGTTCGCGGCCAGCATCATGCTGATCGGCGAAGCGCGCCTGTCTCGCGCTGGGCTCGAAGAAGAGGCGAAGTATGTGGTGCGGTTGGCGAGGCGTGCGCTAAGCCCCGGGGCGGAGTAGAAAGCTCACCTTCATGTCGTCCTTAGTCCCGATGGCACCCAGCAATGCCCCCGCCGGTTTCAGCTTAAAATCACTCAGCTTGACGACCGCCGTGCCTTCGCAGACGCCCGACTTCTCCGTCACGACGATGAGCACCGGCTGCGTCACATTGCGAATGGTAAGGTCGCCCCGCACATCGTAGACGCCGTTGCCGCGGGCGGCAATGTTGGTGGAGGCGAACTTCATCAGGGGATACTTGGCGGAGTCCATCATTTGCATCTGCGCATAGTCGGCAATTTTCTTTGCGTCCTTGGCGCTCACCCAATCGTCCTTGAGCACCGCACTGCGGGATTCAATCTCCAGCTGAATGGAGGATTTTTCGGGAGCGGCTTGGTCAAGCTGCAGCGTGCCGCTGTAACGCTCAAAAAGGAAGAGGTGCTTTTTGCCGCTCAACAGGCCAGTCTTCTCCACCTCGAGAGCGAAGCGAGTGCCTTGAGCCGGAGCCACTCGCAGTTGACGAAGATCGGCCGCCCACCAAGACGAACCCAGCAGACAGTACACTAAAGCGTTGCGCATCGGAATCCATACCTCCTCGGCGGGCGCCCTTGAGAACTCCGCCATAGAGGCGATGAGACTCGGGGCGAACACGTTTCAAATATTTTCGGCTTCGCCCCGTATGTGGCGCGCCGGGCCGGTCCCGGCCGCGTCGGCGTTGGCGTTGCGGAAGCTGCGTGAGGCCAACGACCTGTGGCCCCTGGTGATTCACGATAGCTATCTGATCAACCTGGGTTCGCGCGACGCCGTGATTCGGCCCAAATCGATTGCCGCTTTTCGCGGCGAGATCGAACGGGCGTTGGCGATTGGCGCGGAGCATCTGGTCTTTCATCCGGGCAGTGGCAAGGATTCTTCCCGCGAAGAGACAATTTCCGCCGTTGCGGCCGGGATGGGCGAGGCGGCGCGTGGCTTGAGCGGCCCCCTGAAGCTGCTGATCGAGAACACCGCCGGGCAGGGTTCGGTGCTCGGGAGTACACTAGAAGAACTAGCGGAAATCAGAAGCCAAGCGCAAGCCGGACTCGACTTTGAGGTCAGTTTCTGTCTCGATACCTGTCATAGTTTTGCCGCCGGTTACGACGTGGCAAGCGAAGAGGGCTTAGAGATTTTTCTCCAGGGGGCGGAAGCCATCTTGGGGCTGGAGCGGGTGGCGGTGATTCACGCGAACGATTCGAAGGGTAGTTTGGGGTCGCATCTCGATCGTCATGAACATATTGGCGAGGGTCTCATTGGCCAGGCCGCTTTCGGGCGCATGCTGAATCATCCGCAACTGAAAACCAAGGCTTTCATCTTGGAAACGCCGGTTGACGATCAGGGCGACCAAAGCCGCGATCTCCACAAATTGAAAGAATTATGCCGGAAAAGTCCTACAGTCCGCAAGACATTGAAGTAAAGTGGCAGTCGCGTTGGGACGCGTCGCCAGAGCTATATCGCGCCGATACGGGTGCCGAACGCCCCAAGTATTATGTGCTCGAGATGCTTCCCTATCCCAGCGGTAAGCTGCACATGGGCCATGTGCGGAACTACTCCATTGGCGACGCGCTCGCGCGCTATATGTGGATGCGTGGCTACGATGTGCTGCATCCGATGGGCTGGGATTCGTTCGGCATGCCTGCCGAGAATGCGGCGTTGAAATTCAAGAAGCCGCC
>JAYVUQ010000949.1:0-7204 GCA_043787785.1 Bryobacteraceae bacterium | reverse complement strand
AATCCAGCACCTCCACCGCCACGTGCGGACGGCTGCTCGCAAAGGCCAAAGAGTCTCCCACCGGGACGATGTCATCGTGTTTGCCGTGAAAGATCAGCGTAGGCTGGCGGACGTCCGGAAAGCCCTCGTAACCATGAGCATCGTCAATCAGGCCCGGGCTCAGCAGTCGCTCCCGCTGCTCCCCATAATGGTAAACGGGCATCGTCCCAGATTGCCGCCATTCTGCCATCGCCGCCGCCCCCAATCGCGCCTCCCAACGCTCCGCCAGCCGGAACGCCGGCGCCAGCAGCACCACCTGCCGTACCTCCGGGTGCCTGGCCGCATACAACGCCGCCAAGTACCCGCCCATGCTCGAACCCAGAATGTTCACCGGATCCCCCGCTGCCAGCCGCTCCATCAGCGCCAGTTGCGCCGTTAAGGTGAGCCGTTCAAAGTCCGCCTCATCGAGTACCGGTACCTCCAGCGTCAACCCGCGCGCCGCAAACAGCTCCACCAGGTAGCGCGCCTTTCGCGACGCGGGCGATGACGCAAAGCCATGCAGGTAAATATTCCTATTGGGGTGGATTTTGAACCTCGAATTTCAACTCCGAGTCGGCCGCAAATTTCTGAAAACGCTGATACTGGAAAATATTCTCCGCCACCACTTGCCCATCGGCCCGGCGCGTATGCACCACGGTCACCGGCAGCAGAAAACCGTACTGGCTCATGGCATAGTCCGTCACCCCGATATCGACAATCACTTGTCCGTTTTCCCGAATCGCCGAACCCAACTCAATCCGCAACGGCACGCCCGTCTGGCTCAACCACAACTCACCCTGTAACTGCTGCCGGATCAGCCGGTTCCCCTCATACACCGTCATCTGCCCGTCACCCGTCTTCTGCTTGAAGCGCAACACAAGGGCAGTCTCCGCGCCCAGTTGCCTGGTGCCGGCCACAACGAAGGTGTAATCCAGCAGGGCCTGCTTCCGAAATAGCAACAGACTCAACCCAAAGTCCACCGCCGTGCCAATGAGACCGTGCTTCTCGAATTCCAACAGCAACTTGCGCCGCAGCTTGTCATCCGCCGACTTCATCCCCATCGCCAGACTCATCCGCGCTTCCCGCAACTTCTGGATCTGCCGGCCATCGATATGCGTAACCTGCCGCACTTCATGGAAGTTGCCAGTCGACTCTGCAAACGGCGCCACGGCATATTCCGAAATCAACTCGCGCGTCTGAAAATTCACCGCCGGTGCCGTCGCTTGGCCCACATGCGCGCGAAACCGCGTGCCCCGCTTCTGGGCGCGCTGTTTCAACTTCTCCTGGCCAATCACCTGAGTAATGTTCTGGTGGAACATCTCGGCTTCTTCGCCCGCGCGGTTCAAGAGGGCTTGCACATCAGCCGCAACGGGCAGCACAAGCAACAACGGCACAATCGCGATCACCCCTTCATTCTACCCTTCATGCACCAGACCCCAGGCCATCTATACTTACGTCATGGAAGCTGGGGTAAACTCTGGGCTCGGCGTGCGGCACTAACTCATGCCCCAATGGATCTACAACTTCGTATTGGCCATCTGGCTCCTCAGCGATGCCTTCCGCGCCGGCCGCGCTTCGCTCCAAGAGACCGGGCCCACGCAGTGGCTCCATGGGACCCTGGTCGTCATCCTCGCCCTCAACGCCTGGTTCGCCCTGCGCCGGCCCACTCCGGCCGCGCGCGCAGTTACTCCAGTCCAAGCCACCTGGATCCTGGTCGCCATGGCTTGGCCTATCCTATTTCTCCTTGCTCCCGGGCCCACCGGGTCTGGCCCCCTCCCCGCCTTACTGATCCAATTCACCGCGACATTACTGTTCGGTGCCAGCGTACTTACGCTCGGCCCTAGCTTCGCCGTTTTTCCTGAACGCCGCGTCATCGTAACGCACAGCATTTACGGTTGGGTCCGTCATCCGATGTATGCTTCTTACTTACTCCTCGATTTAGGCTTCTGGCTCGCCAACCCTCAGCCTTGGTTCGCTCTCGTCTGGGTGATTGAAGTGTTACTCCTCGAAGCGCGCACTCGCTGGGAAGAAGATGTCCTTTCCGGCGATCCCACTTATCTCGAATATCGAAACCGCGTACGATGGCGGCTGATACCAGGAGTTATGTAACTCTGGCTTCCAAGCCAACGTCGAGAGCCCGTTCGCCCAATGACGGTGTTACCCTGTCCCCATGCGCACAATCATCCTCAGTCTCTTCCTCACCGCCTCCTTCGCCCAAGCCCAGCTGGCCACTAAGAAGGCCCTCACCCTCGACGCCGCCAAGAAGATCGCCGCCGCCGCCCAGGCCGAAGCGATCGCCAATAAATGGACCATGGTCATCGCCATCGTCGACGACGGCGCCAACCTCGTCTATCTCGAGAAAACCGACGGCACCCAGATCGGTTCCATCGATGTGGCCCAGAACAAAGCGCGTTCCGCCGTCCGCTACAAGCGGCCCACTAAGGCCTTTGAGGATGCCCTGGTCGGGGGCCGCCAAGCCATCTTGTCGCTGCCCGGGGCCATCCCGGTGGAAGGCGGCATCCCGCTGATGATCGATGGCGTCGTCCTCGGCGCCATCGGCGTTAGTGGCGCCACCTCCGCGCAAGACGGCCAGGTGGCTACCGTCGGCGCTAAGGCTTTTGAGAAGCTGGCGAAGTAGCCAAGGCTGGCTTCTGATGCAGCGCGTCGGCACAGCAACTCTTGTGTACGGCTGGCACCGGCGCGCCGCCTTGCGTGAAGTGGCAATCGAAAGGCTGCCCGTCCACCTCAAAATAGGGGCACCGCTTGCCGTTGGGTACCGGTGCCGGAAGCCGATGCACTCGCGCCACCAGACCCGCCTCAATCGCGCGCTGGAGTGAAACTTGCAGCGACTCCAGGCTCGCCGCCGCCGGGCTATCGCTCAATTCGAGTAAAGTGCGGAAGCACCCATCGGCAATCGAACGCAACACTCGTTCTTGCTTCAGGCCGGCGGAGCGGCTAAAGGCGAAGGTGCCGTTCAGATGGTCTGGATCGGTCGGCAAAATGGGCAGCACACAATTCGGCACGATCCGATTCACAAATCGTGCATCCACGTCCGATGTATGGTCGGCGAAAGCCGCCAGATAGCGCCGAATTTGCTTGAATACCAATTCAGCACTTTGGCAAAACGAAAACAACTTCACATTGGCCCGCAGACGGTTGGCCGCCTGCCATAGCCCGTAAGTGTTCGCATCCGCTCCCGTGCCCTGGAAATCACTGTCCAGGGCGGCGGCAATAATCAGCACCGGGTTGGCGAAGCGCGTCTTCAGGTCCTCGTAAGCTTGCTGCGGCTTACTTACATCGCCAGCCGACTCCTGCACTTCCGACAGCACCCGGATCGCCGGAAAAAATGGTAAGTTATCGAAGATCCCTCCGTCGGATAAGAGCGTACCCGTGGAGCCGCGCCCCGGAATCAGGTCCGATTCCGACCGCGGCCCAAACACCACGGGAAAGGCTGCCGATGCCAAGCAACTCTCCAGGAAGTTATAGCTTTCAATGCCCGGGGCCAGGTCGCGGCCTAAGATCACGGGCATACGCCGATTCACGTTCGTCGCCGTCGCGAAGAACGCCGTTCGCGGTAAGTAAGGCTGTGTCGGATTCGGCGAAAGCACTAATTGCTCCGGGAAAAGCAAACCGCGCGCCGTGGGCTCCAGCAGATCGGAACCCATCACGCAGTCATCGATTTCCAAGCGCTGTAACGTCTCGGCCTGCACGCCCTTCCAAAAGAGATTCATCGCTTCGGCAATATGTCCGGCCACGAAACTCGCCGCCACCTCGCGCGTAATGGCGTGCGGCAGCAGAAACAAATTCGAGATCGCGTCGATCAACAATGGCGGCGCGCCGGTGATGGCGAAGGCTGGGTCCAAACGGCTGCCTTCGGCAATCAAATGCCGGATCAGGGCGGGCGAAACGTCTGTGCTGCGACCCCGTACGCCGAGTAACTTAGTAACATTCTTAAGCGCCCGCGTTAAAGCCACTCTGACGTCCACCCGTAGAAAGACGCGCACCAGTTGGTGGATGTGGTCGCGAGCGACAGCCGGATCGTCCAGCGCACTCTGCGCCGCCAGCGCCGCGCCCACAATCGCACCCACCGACGCCCCCACCACCATGTCCGGCTTCACCCGGGCCAGGCTCAAAGCGGCCAGCACCCCCGCGTGAAATGTCCCGCGAAAAACGCCGCCGCTGGCCAGAAAGACAATCCGTGGTTGCGGCTGGTCGCCCACTAGCTTGGGAAATGTCGCCGGGATTTCCCGCCGGTCGGCAAGCCCATAGGTGCCCATGGGCTCATCCGCGCGCACCGGGCGATTCAGCACCCGCGAACAACTCGCGCATACCTCGCTCAAGCCGGGGCTCAGCGGCGTAATAAAGCCGCCACGATTCTCCGCCACCTCCCGCAGTAACGTGTGGCAATCGAGAGTACCGCCAAAGGCATCGGCGAGCCGATGCGCATGCAAAGACTCCAGTGTCCGCCGGCATCCCTGCGCCACATACTCCAAAGCCTTGGCACGGTCTGGCTTCAGATTGTTGCCAAACGTAATATCCCGCTCTGGCGCAATCGGGTTCGGCAAGATCGGAAACATTGGCAATTCCGGAATTGTTTTTTCCTGGCTGCGAATATGTGTCTCGAACTTACTCATAAACTCGGTTTGCTTACTCTCCAGTTCCGTATCCCGCCGCCGTTCGAGCGCCAAACTGGCAAATCCGTTCTCCACTACGTTGATGGTTTCGCGCTGCTTCGCTTCGGCCTCCGGAAGCGGATCTAGTGGCACCCCATAAACAATATTCAGGCTGCAGCCAGGGCGTCCCGCTTGCGTAAATAACCGCTCCACCTGCGCCCGCGCGCCATGTCTGTCCGCCTCCCACATTCCCCGCAGCCATACAAACAACGCCGGAATCGGATTCGTGCGAATCACGGCGCCATCCACCATCTCCAGATAGTCAAGACCCTCGCCCTGAGTCGAAGATACCCAGTGTTCAATCGGCCCGCCGCCTTCCCCGTGAACCTCAGGTGCATACAGCCCAGGGTTCGAAAGCGCGGTCAGCAAAGCATGGTCCACCCGCATCCCCGAGTTCGTCCGCCCCCAAAACTGCTGATTCGATCCCGATATTGACTTGCCCCCCATCCGCTGATTGATCGGCGCCGCGACAATTAACAGCGTCGGTACCCGCTCGTCCAGCGGCCGCTCAATTACCTCCTTCTCAAATAACCTCGCCAGTGCCCTCTTCAATGGGTACTTATGCAGCAAACCTCGATGCAATCCCATCGGCTTCAGACAAAGGCGCACCAATTTATGGAAAGCAAAACGCAATAAGAGCGCGGGCGTCAGCGCCCCGAACGCCAAGCACAACAGCGCGCACCCTCCTCGCCCATACCCCAGCAGCAACCCGGGCAGCAGGAGAGTACAAAAGGCCCAAACCAAGCCTCCAACCCATATCCGATACCCGAACAACGGCGATGGCTGGAATACAGGCTTCACCCTCCCCTTGCGTAACACCGGCAGCCGCCAAACCCAACCCGGATTTGAAACTGTGCGCCAAGCCAGCAGGAAACCCACCCGAACCATACGGTATCCCAAGGCCGCGAATTGCCAACCCCACAACGCGTAGCCCTCTTTCACCCGCACATAGCGGACCGCGATATCCCCCAAGTCGCCCACGGTCACCCGCAGACCGGCCACCCACAACCCCAAGCGGATCAGTCGGTGATGCTGGATCCGCGCCTCGGTCTCCGCTTGCTTCAGCTCATCGGGGCAACTCGGATCTTCCACCGGGATTGACTCGGCGAAGAAGTCGATCGGGTTCGGAATCGCGTCCCACACAAAGTCGAGCGGTGAGTAAGTGATCTGTTCCAAATACTGCCGGTACCAAGCCCAGCGCACCGCCTCGACTTGCCCGGGCTTCGCCTGCGAGCTGACTTTCGCCAAGTCCCGATACACCTTGTACATCGCGGCGGCAGAGACTGCGCCAGAGGAAATGCCCGTCACCACCACCGGGGCCGAACGTGCCGCGGCTAAGTAAGCATGCACCGTCCCGGCGCCAAAATAAGCACCCGGCGGCCCGGCAGTGAAGCAGACCGCGTCTTGCCCGCCGGCGCGATCATGATCGAACAACTCACGTACCATGAGTACCGATAAGTATCCTACATCCTCACGCCCCACGCAGCCCCACCAAACTCGATAGCATGTACGGGTATGCTTCGCTTAATCCTGCTTCTCCTCCCCACCCTACTCTCCGCCGCTAACCCGCAAAAAGAGGAATGGCTCCGGCTGTTCAATGGCAAGAATCTCAAGGGCTGGACGCCCAAGATCCGCGGTTACGCCCCCGGCGAGAACTTCGGTAAGACCTTCCGGGTCGAGAAAGGCGTCATCAAAGTCTCCTACGACGCTTATGACACCTTCAACGAGCGCTTCGGCCATCTCTTTTACAAAGACAAGTTCTCTTACTACGTCATCGCCGTCGAATATCGCTTTACCGGCGAACAAGCCAAGGGCGGCCCCGCCTGGGCCCTTCGCAATAGCGGCATCATGGTCCACGGCCAACCCGCCGAATCGATGACCAAGTCGCAGGACTTCCCAGTCTCCATCGAAGTACAGTTACTCGGGGGCAACGGCAAAGACCCTCGCAGCACCGCGAACCTATGCACGCCCGGCACCAACGTCGTCCGTGACGGCAAACTCTTCACGCCCCATTGCCTCAACTCCACGTCCCAGACCTTTGCCGGCGACCCATGGGTGCGCGTCGAAGTCCGCGTCCTGGGCAACGAACGCATCGAACACCGCGTCAACGGCGAACTCGTCCTCGCCTACGAACAGCCGCAACTCGGCGGCGGCAATACAAAGGACACCATCCCGGAGTGGACCCAAGCCGGCAAGTTACTCAGCGAAGGCTCGATCTCCTTGCAAAGCGAAAGCCACCCCGTTGAGTTCCGCAAAGTGGAGTTACTCAACCTGAAAGGCTGCATGGACCCGAAGGCCAAAAACTTCAAGAGTTACTACGTCAAGGCCGACAACTCCGCCTGTAAGTTCTAGCGCTTCGCCGCCTTCGTCCGCGTTTCCACGGCATAAAGCGACTTACGCGCCGTCAAGAACAGCGTACGCCCATTCTTGCCGCCAAACGTCAGGTTCGCCGCAGCCTCGGGCAGCAGGATCCTCACCAATAACTGCCCCTCCGGCGAAAACACCTGCGCTCC
>JAYVUQ010000948.1:0-3919 GCA_043787785.1 Bryobacteraceae bacterium | reverse complement strand
TTGAGGAGAAGATCTTGCATGACGGAGCGGGTTTGGGCGTCGAGCGCGCCGAAGGGTTCGTCCATGAGGAGGACCGAGGGACGAACGGCGAGCGACCGGGCAATGGCGACGCGCTGTTGCATACCTCCGGAGAGGGTATGCGGAAATGCCGCTTCAAAACCGGCGAGGCCGGTGGCTTCCACTAGGTGGGCGACCGTTTCGGCGCGTTCTTTTTCGGCGACGCCTTTGAGTTTGAGGCCGTATTCAATGTTCTCGGAGACGGTGAGCCAGGCGAAGGAGGTGTACTTTTGAAAGACCATGCCACGGTCTGGCCCTGGGCCTTCGACGCGCTGGCCGTTGACGAGGACCTCGCCGGAGGTAGGAGAGTCAAGCCCGGCGATCATGCGCAGGATGGTGGACTTGCCGCAGCCGGAGGGGCCGAGTAAGACGCGGAATTCACCGATGTCTTGGCCATCGGGGCTGAACTGATCGACGATCTCCAGGTTTACTCCGCGCAAAGCCTCCACTTGACGGCCTTCAGAATCCGTGAAGATTTTGCCGACGTTTTTGAGAGAGATCTTATTCGTCACTTGGTGTCCGCCCGGGAGGCGCGCCGCCAGGGGAATAACTGATATTCGGCCAGAGTGAGTAAGTAGCGGAAAAGAAATGCGGCGACGCCAATGGCGATGATGCCGGCGTAGACGCGTTCAAAGTCGAGGACTTTGCGGGCGGCTTCGATCATGTAGCCGACGCCCTTGCGGGAATTGACCATTTCGGCGAGGATGACGTAAGTCCAGCCGATGTCGTAGAGGATGCGGAAGGAACTGAAGACGCCGGGGAAGGAGGCGCGAAACATGAGCCAGAGAGTTTGCGGCACCCCAGCGCCGAGGGTGTAAGCCGTTTCGAGTAAGGCCTCATCGACTTTGTTTACTTCCTCGACGACGACGGCGAGTAAGTAGAACATCATGCCGAAGATGAGGAAGCTGACTTTCATGGCTTCGTCGATGCCGAAGAGGGCCATGAAGGCAGGCAGGAAGGCGGTGATGGGCATGGAGCGCATGGGGGCGACTACCGGGTTGATGAAATGGAAGAGGGCGGGGAAGGCGCCCATGAGAAGCCCGAGCGGGACGGCGACGACGGCGGACCAAAAGAACGCCTGGGCGATGCGCCACCAGCTCATGAAAACATTGCCGAGTAAGTCGTATTCAGTCCAGAGGGAACCAAAGGCCTTGATGACCCCGAACGGGTCGGGGAGGGCGAAAGGCGGTAGCAACTTACTGTGCGAGAGGGCAAACCAAGTGCCAATGACCAACGCCCATGCGCCTACGCCGAGAGCGATGCGCATGGGCGGGGCGACGGGTTGGCGGATGGTAGCCATTTATTTAGCTGCGGGATTGGCGTAGATCTTGATGTCGGTGCGGCGGTTCTGGTCGCGGCCTTCGGGCGTGTCGTTGGTGGCGACGGGCTTATCGGGGCCATTGCCGGAGGTGCGGAGGCGCTCGGGAGGAAAGCCATATTTCTGTAAGAGGTACTTACGAACGGATTCGGCTCGCTGGCGGGAGAGCGAGAGGTTCATGTCGCGAGTGCCGACGGCGTCAGTATTGCCATCCACGTCAACGACGGTATTTTCGTAAGCGCGCATGAAGCCGCCGATTTCGTCGACCACGGCGCGCGAGTCGGCGCTGATGGTGGCGGAACCGGTGTCAAAGTAAATCGCGCGGCGCTGGGTGGCGAAGGGCGTGGCGCTCTTGGACGGCTGGCTATACTCGACGGCGGCTTCGGTGCTTTTCGAGGAGAACTTATCGGACATAGCGTCGATGTAACGGCGGTCGACGGAGGCTTCTAAGTCCGGTGAGCCTTTAACCAGGCGTAACTCGCGATACATTTCAGTGGCCATTTTCATGACGTTCTGATAGTCGGAGTCTGCACCGCGAGCGCCGAAGAAAGCCTTGTTGTCGGCGTAGTCGGCGAGGCGGACGCCTTCGAGCATGGTTTTGGCGAGGTCGGCGGGAATGTTGAAGTCCTTGATGGTGCCGATGAGAGTGTGAGCGCGGCTGGGTTGCTGGTTAATGAACTGGACGCCTTCGAGCCAGCCTTCGAGGAATTTGGAGAGGGTGTCGGGGTTTTTGGCGGCGAAGCTATCGCTGACGACTAAGATGTCAGCGATCAAACGATTGGCGACTTTGGTGTCGTAGATTTTGCGGGAACCAGGGCGCTTGGCAACGGCGTCGCTCATGTCAGGATCCCAGGCGACGGCGGCACCGACTTTTTGTTGGGCGAATAAGGTGGCCGGTTCAATGCCGTCTTTGGTGTGGACGGCTTTGGCGAAGATCTCATTGCGCTGTTCGGTGGTGAGGCCGGAGTTTTTGAGGCCATTGTAGAGCAGGAAGTGCGAGGGGGTGAAGGGGGCGAAGGCCACGGTTTTGCCGGCTAAATCTTCAATGCTCTTGATGCCTTGACTGCCGATGACGCCATCGGCGCCGCGGGACCAATCGACTAAGTAGACGGCGTGGGCGTTAAAGCCTTTTTCACGGAATTGGCCATAGTCTTTCGCCCAGACGTCGGCGGTAGTGAGCATGACGTCGACATTGTTGGTGGCAAGGGCGGTGGAGCCCTCGGTCCAATCGTCGATGATCTTGAAGGAGACCTTGAGGCCTTTTTTGTCGTAAATGGAGCCAGTAGCTGTATCGAGGCCGCCGTTGGCGACTAAGCCGCCGACGCAGCCGACCCAGATGTTGACGCGCACGCGCACGTTGCTGGTGTCGGACTTACCCGAACCGGGCTTGAGAGGGTAAGTGGTATCGACTTGTTGCGCGACTTCAGCGGATGTTTTGCTGCCGCCAAATAGATCGCCGAAATTGACGATGCCGTAGCGATGAAGGGCGTAGCCAACCAAGCCCGCGCCGACGAGGAAGATGGAAATCCAACCGCCTTTTTCAATTTTAACTGCCATATGTGTTCCTTGCCCTGCTTAGAGAGTCTTTTCGCCTTCCCGGCCGCCGATGGTTTTGTCGGGAGTGCCGCTGCTGGGTTGGGGGGTGACCATGCCCATTTCAATTTTGAATTGTTTGAGTAACTCGTTGGCTTGCAATTTCTCAGCTTCTTTCTCGATTTCAAAGCGCTGTTGGTCGACGTTGGTGAGGGCCATATCCATTCTGGCTTCATTGACGGCGGTCTGCTCTTCGATTTTACGCACCATTTCATCATGAGTTTGGCTGAGTCCGGCGACTTCGAATTGTTCCATGGCGTCAGACACTTTCTTCTGCCACTGGGAGCGGCGATTGTCGCGGATGGCCTGCATGGCTTCGCGAGTTTTGCGCTCTTTCTCACGCATGAAAGCTTGCTTAACGACCATGGCCTTTTCGTAAGCGGCTTTGGCGTTGCCGAGTTGGGCCTGGGTGCGAGCCATGGCGGAGCGCATTTGTTCGAGTTGGGCGGCAAAGGTGGCGGCGATGTCGTCGCGGCCGGCTTGGATGGCGGCCTTGGTTTTGGAAGTTAGTTCGTTCATTTCGTAACGATACTTACTCTCTTCTTTTTCGAGCAAAGTGACATTCGCCTTCACCATGGCGATGGATTCGTTCATGCGGGGAACCTGATCGTTCATATCCCGGATGTTTTGTTCGAGGATGATCTCTGGATTTTCGGCGACCGAGATGAAGAAGCCGAAGAAGGAGCGAAATACGCGCGAGAGGCGTGGCCACATGTCGTGTTTACCTTTTTCCTAATTGTTGCAGAATGAGACCCTGAGGTGCTATGGTTTCGGCGCCGGCGTGGGATCGGGCGCGGAGGCACGAGGGCGTGAGGCGGTGCTGATCGGATTGTCGGTCACGAAGTAACCTACGCAATCGGCGATTTTTTGTTCCTCCTGTTGTTTGAGCATGCGCCATGAGTAGAAAGCTTCCTTCTGTTTGGTGATCTCGTCGAGGTTGGCTTGGAGTTT
>JAYVUQ010000947.1:0-2170 GCA_043787785.1 Bryobacteraceae bacterium | reverse complement strand
TCGCGGATTTGCAGGCTGCGGAGTTCCTGTTTGGTCTTTTTGACGGCATCGACGGCGACATTCAGCATGTCGGGCTGATCCTTGAAGGCTTCGATGATGGCCTGGCTGAAGAGGGGTCAGACTTCAAAGTCACTGGGAATGTAAGCCGGGTCTTCGGCATTGACCAAGTGAATCGAGTAAGTGCTATTGGCGGATTGGTGGGGCCGAGAGAAGGCCGAGTAATTGTCGCTGGTGGTGGTGAATGAGAGATGGGTTGATAGTTCCACGAAGCCACCCAGCAAACCCCTCGCCCTAATTACGGGGGGCCATCGGCCGCATGATCTCGTTTGCACGTAGGCTTTTCGTACTGGTACCCGTCGGGTGGGCGATCTCCTGTCGTTTCATCCCCTAGTACACAAGTACTATGGTCCGCGCACGCTTCATATGGCACTCTTCCGCTTCAAGTACTAACCCAAGTACTCTTGCTTCTCTCAATTCCCCAAGCGAGAATGCGTTGCAGCATGCTCTCCTCCCTTTTTCGCCTTCTCACCGGAACTTTCGTACTAACCTATACCCTCTGGGCCGACACCACACTCGTACCGCTGGGGTCTATTTGGAAGTACCTTGACAACGGCACTGACCAAGGCACCGCCTGGCGCAGCCCCTCCTTCGCCGATGCCTCCTGGCGCTCCGGCCCTGCCCAACTCGGCTACGGCGACGGCGACGAATCCACTGTCGTCTCCGGCGGCGCCGACCCCAACAACCGCTACATCACCACCTACTTCCGCCGCTCGTTCTCGATCGCCAATCCCGCCGATGCCAGCAAACTCCTGCTCCGCATCCTGCGCGACGACGGTGCCGTCGTCTACTTGAACGGTATCGAGATCCACCGCAGCAACATGCCTGCCGGCGCCGTCAATTCCCAAACACCCGCCGCCACTGCTGTTACCGGGGCCGACGAGTCAATCTTCTTTTCCGCCACCCTTAGCGGCGCCAACCTAATGGCGGGCGTCAATGTCCTCGCCGTCGAAATCCATCAGATCAACGGCCAAAGCTCCGATATCAGCTTTGACCTCGAACTGATCGGCGCCACTTCGGTCTCCTCCGCGATCATCACGCGCGAGCCGTATCTCCAAGTCGGCACCCCCTCGAGCATCGTGGTCCGCTGGCGCACGGATATCCCCACCGATAGCCGTGTTCGCTACGGCACTAGCGCCGGCGTCTACGCCTTTGCTACCGATAACGCAACGCTCACCACCGAACACGAGATCAAAATCACGGGCCTGCTGCCCGACGCGCGTTACTACTACTCCGTCGGCACCATCTCGACGCCCTTGGCTGGCGACGCCACCCATACTTTCACCACCTCGCCCATCACCGGCTTCACCCGGCCTTATCGCATTTGGGTGCTGGGTGACCCCGGCACCGGCAGTTCGCAGGCCAAGGCCGTCCGCGATGCTTACCTCAACTTCACCGGACTCACCCGCACCGATCTCTGGATTCTCCTCGGCGACAACGCCTACTGGGGCGGCCTCGATTCCGAATACCAATCCGGCATCTTCGATGTCTACGGCACGCTGCTCCGCAGTTCTGTCGCCTGGCTCGCGGTGGGCAATCACGATACTGATGACAACCCCGCGCCGCCGCTTACCATCCCGTACTTTAAACTCTTCACCTTCCCGGTCAACGGCGAAGCGGGCGGCGTGGCCTCCGGCACCAAGAGATACTATTCGTTCGACTACGGCAACATCCACTTCGTCGTCCTCGATTCGATGACCTCCCGTCGCGATGCCGCCGGCCCCATGGTGGCTTGGCTCAAGAACGATCTCTCCAGCACCCGCCAAACGTGGATCGTTGCCTACTGGCATCACCCGCCCTACACCAAAGGCACCTTCGATTCCGATTGGGCCACCGAATCCGTTGAGATGCGGCAAACCATCGTTCCGGTGCTCGAAGCCGCCAACGTGGACATCGTCTTCACGGGTCATAGTCACAACTACGAACGCTCTTACCTCATCGATGGACACTACGGCACGGCCGCCACGTTCACCGCCGCCATGAAAAAGGACGGTGGTAACGGCCGCCTCGACGGTACCGGCGCTTACCGCAAAGCGGGTGTCAACGGCCACGAAGGCACGGTCTATGTGGTGGCCGGCTCCGGTTCGCAAATCTCCCCCAGCATTTACGGCAC
>JAYVUQ010000946.1:0-3379 GCA_043787785.1 Bryobacteraceae bacterium | reverse complement strand
TACCGGTTATCCGCCAACGGTGAGAAGATTCTGGTGGGCCTGCCCGGGGGCAATGCGTCGATCGTCGCCACGGCCGCGCCCATGAAGCCGGGCGATGGGGCCTTAAAACTCGATGGCATCGAAGCCTTTATCGATCCGCGTGCCGAGTGGAAGCAAATGTACAAAGAAGCCTGGCGCATTGAGCGCGACTTCTTCTACGACACCAAGTACCATGGGCTCGACTTACAAGCCGCCAATGAACGTTACTCACTCTATCTTAATTCCGTTGGCAGCCGCAGCGACTTAACTTACTTATTCCAAGAAATGCTGGGCCAGATGAGCGTCGGGCACCTTTACATCAATGGTGGGGACAATCCTAACCAACCCAAATCCGTGGGCGGCGGCCTGCTGGGCGCCGACTATCAGTTACATCAAGGCCGCTATCGCCTGGCCCGCGTTTACTCGGGTGAAAACTGGAATCCGCAAACCCGCGCGCCGCTGACACAGCCCGGCGTGGGAGCCAAGGGTGGCGAGTATCTGCTGGCGGTAAATGGCCGTGAACTTACCGCCGCCGATAATATTTATGCTTTTTTTGAAGGGCTGGCGGGGAAGCGTGTCACCTTGAAGTTAGGCCCTAACGCCAATGGCGAGGGCTCGCGCGAAGCGACGGTGCTGCCGGTAGATTCTGAGACGGCTCTACGAACGCTGGCTTGGGTAGAAGACAACCGGCAAGCGGTCGACAAGCTTTCGGGCGGCAAGCTTGCTTACATCCATCTGCCCGATACGGCGGGCGGAGGCTACACTTACTTCAATCGCTACTTTTACGCCCAAACCGATAAACAGGGCGCGGTGATCGATGGCCGCTTCAACCGCGGCGGCAGCGCGTCGGAATATGTAATCGAGCGCCTGCAACGTAAGCTTTCGAGCCTGTGGGCTTCGCGCGATGGCGCCGTCACCACTACTCCTTCGTCGGGCATCTTCGGCCCCAAGGTGATGTTGGTAAATGAGTACTCGGGCTCCGGCGGCGACTTACTTCCCTGGCTCTTTAAGCGTGCCAAGCTTGGCCCGGTGGTGGGTAAGCGCACCTGGGGTGGCTTGGTGGGCATTGGCGGGTACCCGCCCCTCATCGATGGGGGCACCGTCACCGCACCGCACTTTGGCTTCTGGAGCCCGGAAGGCAAGTGGGACGTGGAAAATCATGGCACCGACGTCGACGTCGACATCGATTTCGACCCCAAAGCTTGGCGCGAAGGCCACGATCCGCAATTGGAGCGCGCGGTGGAATTGGCCATGGCGGAGCTGAAAAAAAATCCGTCGCCCACGCCCGTCAAGCCCGCCTTTCCTGACTATCACTCGGGAAAACCGACCGGCAAACCCGCCACTGGGGCGCGCGCGGGCGGTGGGTCAAATTAGCTCACTTTTGTGGACCAAAGTACGCCCCTATCCCAGCCAAGCTAAGAAGAAATGTTCTTTCGTGCCACCCACTGACGGGGACGGTGGAAAAAATCGAATCGGTTGCCGCACTACGGCCGGTGGGCTCGAACATTGCACGGGATACAAAAGTAGTGGCCGAATTCGATTGTTTCACACTCCCTTACACTTAAGCGGTGGCTCGGTAACTTCACTTACTCCGTTCACAAGGGTAAGTCAGGGTACGGGTACTGTGGAAATTGTCCAAACTTTACGAGACATTTACCATCTGACGCATTAAGTCTTTACATTCCTGCCGCATGCTGAGATCATGCATCGGAGAACTTACCTATTCGTGGCGGCCATCGGAGCCTGCTTAGCTCAGCCGCAAATCAGCCCGCGCCCACCTGCGGGAGCAGCCCTTCCCGGCCTCAACCCGGCCCAACTCGAGCTTTTTGAAGCCGGCAAAGATGACTTCGAGGATTTGGAAACGAAGGCCGATGGGCTGGGCCCTGCCTTCAACGGCATCAGTTGCCACTCCTGTCACAACATCCCCAACACGGGGGGAGTGGGGAACGTGAGTGTGCTGCGCGTGGGTAGGCGTCAGAATGGCGCCTACACAGAACCGGCGGGTGGCAGCCTGTTGCATTTGTTTGCCACCGATCCCAAATGCCAGCCCACCATCCCTCGCGACTCCAATGTGATGGTCCGCCGCATTCCCACGCCGTTGTTCGGCTTGGGTCTGGTGGAGTTAATTCCCGATGAGATGCTGCGTCAACTGCAATCGGTTACCGGTGGACGGGCCGCTCTGATCAACGATCCGGTCGCGCTCACGCAGCGGGTAGGCCGCTTCGGCTGGAAGGCGCAACTGGCCACCGTGCTGGCCTTCGCCGGCGACGCCTACGTGAACGAAATGGGCATTACCAACGACATTTTCCCCCACGAAGCCGGCATCGGCCTCTCGGCGGCGATGCTGACCGGGTGCGGTGGCTCGACCGAAGTAGAAGACAAGGCTGACCCCATTACCCGCCGCCGTGGGATCGACAACTTCGCCAACTTCATCCGCTTTTTGGCCCCGCCTCCCCGCGAGGCCGGTCCGCAAGATCGCCGCGCCAACGAACTTTTCGCCAGCACCGGCTGCGCCCAATGCCACGTCCCCGCCTTGATGACCGGACCCAGTCCCATCCTCGCCCTGGACCGCAAGCCCGTAGAAGCGTACTCCGACTTCCTCCTGCACGACATCGGGACCGGCGACGGAGTGGACCAAGGCGCCGCCAACGGCAATGAATTCCGCACGGCGCCACTCTGGGGTCTGCGCCATCGCCGCATGCTGCTGCATGATGGACGCGCGCTCACCCCGGCCGATGCGATCGACGCCCACGGGGGCCAAGCTTCGGTGGCTCGGGATCACTTCCGGCGCATGGGGCCAGCCGATCGCCAGGCCCTGCTCGATTTCCTCGCGAGTCTCTAGAATCCTCCTAAGCTAAAAAGGCCCGAGTACCAACCCGGCCCTTTGTCGATTATCCTGGTGCTCAGGATGCTCGCCGACCAATTCAAGTATCTGGGTTTGTTTTATGTCAACCCAAAACGCGCCGCGTCCGGCGTGCTGGACCACGGCAAGTTCCTGTTCGGCCTGATCGCCGCCGTGCTGGTGACTATCGCGCTCGGCATCGGCACTGACTCCGTAAAGTCGCAAGAGTTTAGCCGTGAGATGGAAAGAATTGCGCAAGCGACGCCTCAAATCACGCAGGATGATTTGGCCGGCTTCCCCGCCACCCGACGCCTGATCGAGCGTCGCTACTTTGCCACCAGTCTCAAGAGCCTCTTTGTATTGGCCGTAGTTTTCGTCCCGGTCTGCATCCTGATCCTCACCGCATGGGCCCACTTGGGCGGTGGCCTGACGATCCTGTTTCGCGACTTCATGCCTGTGCTCGCCGGCCTGCTGTTCGCCTGGGCCGCTTCCCAACTACCCATCGCCATCTTCTGGTGG
>JAYVUQ010000945.1:0-7435 GCA_043787785.1 Bryobacteraceae bacterium | reverse complement strand
GGCTTCCAGAATCATTTCGTTTGTCGGCCGGACCTTATAGTCCTTTTCCGTAAACTTCCACGTGACGACGCCCTTTTGGTCGAGCACGTAGGTGGTGGGGTGCGGCAAAAAGCGCCCTCGGGCCGCGGCCTGCTCATTCAGTAGTCCATAACGGTCAATCACCGCGTGGTCCGCATCGGCCAGCAGCGTGATCAGGAACTTGCCATCGGTACGAGCCTTCACTTTGGGGATGATGTCGCCGAGTTTGTCGAGCGGATCGGGTGCGATCGCCACGATGGTGGTGTTGGCTTTCAGGTTGGTGGGCAGCAGGTTGTGCAACTCAACTAGTTGCGTGGCGCAATACGGTCACCAATAGCCGCGGTAGAAAACGAGAACGACGTTTTTACCGCTTAAGGACTTCAAGTTTACCTTGCCGCCGGCGGCGGAAGGCAAGTCGAAAGGCAGTGCGGCGTCGCCCACCTTCACCCGGTCAAGATCGGATGCCCTAGGCTGCGCCATGGCCACACCGGCCATAGCGAATAGCGAAGCTCTCCGCGTGAGAGATGTATTCATATATCAAAGAATACCGGTCCCGCGACGGTTTATTCCCGGCTCGACATTTTTAT
This sequence comes from Bryobacteraceae bacterium, assembly GCA_043787785.1. GTDB lineage: Bacteria > Acidobacteriota > Terriglobia > Bryobacterales > Bryobacteraceae > JALHNI01. The sequence goes on along the minus strand of JAYVUQ010000945.1, from coordinate 6,830 downwards.
TTGGTGCACGCCCGCATGATCTAAGATCGAGGGAATGTCGAAACTTGCTCTTATCCTGTTCGCTAACGGCTCCTTCGCCACGGAAGCGCCGGCCGAGATGGCCCGTTGGACGCGCCAGGCGCATGGCATCAAGATTGTTCGGGACGATTGGGGCATTGCGCATGTGTATGGCAAGACGGACGCCGACGCGGTCTTCGGGGCCATGTACGCCCAGGCCGAAGACGATTTCAATCGCATCGAAACCAACTACTTGAACGCCATGGGCCGCCTGGCCGAGGCCGAAGGTGAGGCGAAGATCTACCAGGATTTGCGCATGAAGCTGTTCATCGATCCGGTGGAATTGCGGGCGCGGTACGCCGCGAGCCCGGCATGGCTGCAGAAGTTAATGAACGCTTTCGCCGATGGCCTGAACTTCTATCTGGCCAAGCATCCGCAGGTGAAGCCCCGCGTAATCCAACACTTTGAGCCTTGGATGGCGCTCAGCTTTACCGAAGGCAGCATCGGCGGCGACATCGAGAGCATTAACCTGCGTCAGTTGGAAGACTTCTATGGTGGTGCCCGGCGGCAAATTGCGGCCACGCTGCCTCACTTTCCAGAAGAGCCGCGTGGGTCGAACGGCGTGGCGATTGCCCCATCCAATACGGCCGGGAAGCGTGCGCTTTTACTCATCAATCCCCATACTTCGTTCTTCTTTCGCTCCGAATTACAGATGGTAAGCAACGAGGGGCTCAATGCTTACGGTGCTTCCACCTGGGGACAGTTCTTTATCTACCAGGGCTTTAATGACCGCGCCGGCTGGATGCACACGTCGAGCGGTATTGACACCATTGACGAGTATCTGGAGAGCGTGAAGAAGGCAGGCCCGGATTACGTCTACCAATATGGCCCGGCAAGCCGGCCCATGGTCACAAGCCGGATTGTGATTCCTTATCGCACGGCCAGTGGCATGGCCGAAAAGGCCTTCACTGTGTATCGTACCCACCACGGGCCCATTGTCCGCAGCGTGGATGAGAAATGGGTGAGTGTCCGCTTAATGCAGGAGCCGGTGAAGGCTTTAACCCAATCTTACTTACGCACTAAGGCGCGCAATTACCAGGCTTACGTGCAAACCATGGAGCTAAAGACGAACTCCTCGAACAACACCATCTATGCGGATGCCGATGGCACCATTGCTTACTTTCATGGGAATTTTCTCCCCAAACGCGATCCCCGTTTCGACTGGACCCAGCCAGTGGATGGTAGTGATCCGGCGACCGAGTGGGGGGCGTTGCACGCGCTGCAGGAATTGCCCAGCTTTCACAATCCCGGCAGCGGTTGGCTGTATAACGCCAATAACTGGCCCTGGTCCGCCGCGGGCGCGAATAGCCCGAAACGGCAGGACTATCCGGCCTACGTGGAGAGCGGCATCGAGTCGCCACGCGGCTTGCACGCGATGCGCGTTCTGGCGGACGTCAAAGACTTTACTGTGGACTCATTATTGGCCGCCGCCTACGACTCGTATTTACCTTGGTTTGAAAAGACAATTCCCGCCCTGGTGAAAGCCTGGGATGCGGACCCGCGACCTACGCTGGCGGCGCAGATAGCGCTGTTGCGAACTTGGGACCGGCGTTGGTCAATCACCTCCGTGCCCACGTCGCTGGCCGTCTTCTGGGGCGAGGAACTGCGGCGGAGTAACCCGGCGGGCTTGCGCGCGATCGGACTACCGTTGGCCGACTATGTCGCCATCCAGGCTCCGCCCAATTTGCTGATGGACTCCCTGCAAGCCGCCACCGCTAAGCTACAGGCTGATTTTGGCCAATGGCAGACCCCGTGGGGCGACATCAACCGCTTTCAGCGGCTTACCGGCGATATTGTGCATCCATTCAACGATGCGGGGGCCAGCCTGCCGGTGGGCTTTACTTCGGCCGTATGGGGCTCGCTGGCTTCGTTCGGGGCGCGGCCCTACCCAGGCACAAAGAAATGGTATGGCACTAGCGGCAATAGCTTTGTCGCGGTGGTGGAATTCGGCAAGTTCGTCCGGGCCCGAGCCATCTCCGCGGGTGGCGAAAGTGGACTGACGAGCTCGAAGCACTTTAACGACCAGGCCCAAAGATACTCCGAAGGCAACCTGCGCGAATTATATTTTTATCGTCATCAGTTGCGAGGCCATACGGAGCGCGAGTATCGCCCGGGCGAATACTAGTTGACTTCATGCTACCCTTGCGGGGCCATATGAACCAGCACGGATTTGATCTACACGCCGCCGCCCGGCAGGAGATGATGGACCAGGGGTTTCACCCGGACTTCCCGCCGGACAGCGCCAGTCAACTGGCCGCGCTCCGCTCCCGGCCCGCTGCAACCCCTGGCCCCGGCATCGTCGACCTCCGGCCACTTCTCTGGTCCTCCATTGACAACGACTCTTCACGCGACCTCGACCAAGCCGAAGTGGCGGAGCGGGTGAACGGTGGCATCCGGGTGCTGGTGGCGATCGCCGATGTCGATGAGGACGTGCCCCTCCGGTCGCCGCTCGACCTTCATGCCGCCGCGGAGACCACCAGCGTCTACACCGGCATTCAAACCTTTCCGATGCTGCCCGAGTCGCTCTCCACCGACCTCACTTCGCTCAACCAGGACGAAGACCGCTTGGCCATCGTGACCGAAATGCTGGTGAGCCCGGCCGGCGAGGTGGCCTCCAGCCGTGTCTACCGCGCGCTGATTCGCAATCGGGCCCAACTGACCTATAACGGCGTTGGGCCTTGGCTTGAAGGCACGGCCGCGGCTCCCGCCAAAGTCGCCTCGTCCGCGGAACTGGCATCGCAACTCAGGCTGCAAGACGAAGCGGCGCAGCTCCTACGCGCGGAACGAAACCGGTTGGGCGCTCTCGATCTCGACCGGACGGAAGCGGAAGTCGTGGTGGCGGGCGGCCAGGTGAAGGTGGGCATTCACCGCCGCAACCGCGCCACCCAGCTGATTGAAAATCTGATGGTGGGTGCCAACGGCGTGATGGCGGAAACGCTGCGCGCGGCTAAGGTGTCTTCCATTCGGCGCGTGGTTCGGACGCCTGAGCGTTGGCCGCGCATTGTGGAACTGGCCGCGCGCTACGGCGAGCACCTGCCGGCGGCTCCCGATGCCGGCGCGTTGAACCAGTTTCTGCAGAAGCGGAAGGCGGTTGACCCGGTACACTATGCCGATGTGTCGCTGGCTGCCGTCAAGCTGATGGGTCCGGGCGAGTACGTGCTTTCGCGTCCGGGCGATCCGGAGCAGGGCCACTTCGCCTTGGCCGCTCACACTTATTCGCACTCCACCGCCCCCAATCGCCGTTTTCCTGACCTGGTGACGCAGCGGCTCATCAAGTCAGTGTTGGCGGGCAGTCCCGCACCGTATAGCGATGCCGAACTCGACGTCATTGCGAAGAACTGCATGTTGAAAGAGGACGCGGCCCGTAAAGTGGAACGGGTGATGAACAAGCGGCTGGCGGCCGTGGCGCTGGAAGACCGCATCGGGGAGTTTTTCGGCGCGGTGGTTACCGGCGTGACGCCCAGAGGCGTCTTCGTCCGCATCCTGGGTGTGCCCGCCGATGGACTCCTGCTGCATCCCGAGGGCGTCGATGTGGGCGATCAAGTCAGGGTGAAGCTGGTGAGTGTCGATCCTCGCCGCGGCTACCTCGACTTCGTCCGGTAGCCGCTAGTACAACTTAGTGCGATAGGCTTCGGCTATGGACTGTTCCAGTTCCGCGGCCGTCTCGGTGACCTTGATTTGATCTTTTAGCATTTGGCCATAGGAGGGCAATGCGTTGCGATCAACTTTGTAAGTTCCCTGCCATAAGTGGGAACGGATAAGCGCTTTGCCGCAATGAAAGAACACCTCTTTGACATGGATGATGAGCGCCGACTTGGGATGATTGCCGTTTACCTTCCAATGCGAGACAGACTCGAAGTCAGTAGTGATGCTGGCACGGCCGTTGACGCGCAGTGTCTCATCAACGCCAGGGACCAGAAATAGTAAGCCGACTTGGGGATTTTCGAGGATATTCGTGAGCGCGTCCAGGCGATTGTTACCCCGCCAGTCGGGCATGGCCAGCGTGGTGTCGTCCAGTGCTTTGACAAAGCCGGGTGCGTCGCCGCGTGGGGTGACGTCAGCACCATGGGGGGACGAGGTGCCGAGGCAAAGGAACGGCGAGAGGGCAATGAAGTCGCGACAATGCTGGTCGAGCTTCGGTATACTCTTGAGCACGGCCCGTTCCATTGCTGGTTCGTAGCATTCGCGCAGCTGACTGGGTCCTTCCAGAAAATCCATGACCCAGTCTAACGCCCAGTGGTAGCCTGGAAAATAATGCGCATCTTCATCCTGTTGCTTGCCGCCCTTCCCTGCTTCGCCCAAACACCGGAGAACATGGTGAAGCAAATCGTGGACGACCCCAAATTCAAGGCCGTTACCGCGTTTCTCGACACAGACTACGACCTTTTTGTGCGCGAACTAATTGAGCTGACCGAGATTCCGGCGCCGCCCTTTAAGGAGAAGGTTCGGGCGCAGGCTTACCTCGAGAAGCTGCGGCGGGTGGGATTAACCGAGGTGGAGATGGACGGCGAAGGCAACGTGATGGGGTTGCGGAAGGGGCAGGGCGGAGGACCGCTGCTGGCGGTGCTGGCTCATCTCGACACGGTGTTTCCGGAGGGTACGGACGTCAAAGTGAAGCGCAAGGGTACGCGCCTGGAAGCACCGGGCGTGGGTGACGACACGCGGGGACTGGCCCTGATGCTGGAAGTGATTCGGGCGATGGCCGCGGCGAAGTTTATCATCAATAGCGACATTCTCTTTGTCGGGAATGTGGGCGAGGAAGGCGAAGGCGATTTGCGCGGGGCGAAGTACATCCTGACGAAGGGCAAGTATAAGGGCCGCATTAAGAACTTCATCTCGATCGACGGCGGTGAGCCCGGGCCGATTACGAATGGCGGCACGGGCAGCAAGCGTTATCGCGTGGTGTTCACCGGCCCGGGTGGCCATTCCTATGGCGCTTTCGGCATCGTGAGCCCGGCATACGCGATGGGCAACGCGATCCACAAGTTCTCGCAAATGAAGGTGCCTTCGCAGCCCAAAACTACGTTTAATGTGGGTGTGGTGAACGGTGGCACGTCAGTGAACTCGATCCCTTTTGAGGTGTCGATGGACGTTGACATGCGCTCAGAGTCGAAGGAAGAACTGAGTAAGCTGGTGGACTCGTTTCACGGCCTGCTGTTCGCGGCGGTGGAGGAAGAGAACCGGGCACGGTCGACGGCACAGGGAAAGATTAAAGTGGAGGCCAAGCTGATCGGCGACCGGCCGGCAGGCGAGACTCCGCGCGAAAGCCGGATCGTGAAAACCGTCGCCGCGGTGGTCAAGTCTTTCGGCCTGACACCGAGCTACAACATTTCCAGCACCGATTCGAATTTCCCGATTAGTTTGGGAATCCCCGCCGAAACGATTGGCCGCGGCAAGGGTGGGCGCGCGCATTCGCTGGACGAGTGGGTGGATGTGGAGAAGGCCGCGCAGGTGCAGGCGGCCCAGGTGGCGATTGTCACGTTCCTGGCGATGGCGGGCGTTCGATAGCTCGCCATCCGGCAAAGGGCTTTACGGTGGCACAGTTGGGTCCGCCATCTTTGGCCTTGCCGGGTACATGGGTCTCCACGATCTTTGCGCCTTCGGGAATGCCCGTTAGAGGAATCTTGAGCCGCCGGTTCCATATGCTACCGGCCTGGCCGGCCGCGGTGCCGATGTCCAGATAGACGAATCGCTCACCCGGCTTACCTTGCACGAAAGGGCCGCCGAGTTTGGCCGGGGTCGTAAATTCAAACGTCAAATCGCCGCCGTCGGTTCGTTGGGTTTGTACGGTCTGATAGCCGTTGCCCTTACCCATTTGTAAACCGATGTCCACCCCGGGGGGCGGCGCTTGTAACACGATTCGAAAGTTCATCTCCCCAAAATACCTGAGTCGGGGTACCGTAGCCCGTTCCTTCAAAATGAAGACTTGACGCGGCGGGCTCACTAAGGCATGCCTTCTAACTTAATGCGCATCTCGCGGCGCAGTAAGAAGTAAGCCACGGTAGCGTGTGCGAGGCCGGTGAAAACGGCTAAGTACCAGAGTTGTTGCAGCGCGAACCCTGGCCTGCGGGACAAAAGCACCGCGGGAATGGCGAACAGGAATAATCTGGCCAGCGAACTGGCCAGGGCCGGCCAGGTGTTGCCCAAGGCCTGAAACATTCCGGAGAAGGTGAAGACCAGTCCACTAGCCACAAAGTTCCAGGCAATGATGCGAAGATAGTCGGCCCCGGCGGTGACGACGGCGGGATCCTTCGAGAAGATGTGAATTAGGGTGGCTGGCGACAATTGACAAAGCAAAGTAACTAACGCCATTAAGGTTGACCCCATCCATGCCGCCGCATGCAAGGTTTGGCGGACGCGAGTTCCCTGGCGCGCGCCAAAGTTCTGGCCAGCGAGGGGGGCAACGGCAAAGTTTATGGCCATTACCGGCAGGAAGATGGATTGCATCACCCGGCTGCCAATGCCGTACCCGGCCTGAGCGCCGGCGCCAAGGTCGCGGATGATCCAGTAGACGGTGGCCACGTGTACCGACATCAGGATAAATTCACCGCCCGAAGGAATGCCGATGTTGAGTAACTTACGCCAGACGGAAAAATCTGGCCGGAAATGGTTGAGGTTGAAGGTGACGAAGGTCTCCAGCTTGAGGAAGAAAATGGTGAGGGCGAGCACGCCCACCGCGAGGGAGACGAAGGTGGCGATGCCAGCGCCTTCTGCTCCCAGCGGCCGCCCGGTGCCCCAACCGGCGATCAGGATTGGCGCGAGCAGGCAATTCA
>JAYVUQ010000944.1:0-2181 GCA_043787785.1 Bryobacteraceae bacterium | reverse complement strand
CAACTCCACCGCCACTACCGGAACTGCCTCAAAGACCTGAACGACTTACAAGACCGCCGCGCCGCCCAGCCCCCAGTAGAGAATCCGGTCGAGAGTCCTGAACCAACCGAACCCAAACCACCCGCCACCGAGCCAGCATGCCCGCCACCTACCGAACCCAAATCGCCCCCCGAACAAGCCCAAGCCCTCGCCGACCGCGCCGAAATCCTCCGCCACATGAACCAAAGCCTCGGCCGCACGCCCACTGCGTAGCCCACGGCAGTTCTTTGACAATTGAATACGGACCCCGGCCCGACTGGTGCCAATGCCGCCTCATGCGCTGGAATAATACGAGCCAAAGCCTTTGTCGCGGGCCAATTTATTGCGCCAACTTCGCTGGACACGCCAAGCCGCCTAGCAGGCCAGAAAAACATTTGTCCGAAAACAAACCCGGCGATCCTAAACAAATAACAACAATTTCGCTCCTCAGGTTCCGGGGGCTGATGCCAAAGGGGTTCTTACTTCTCGATCCGCACGCCGAATACAACTCGGCGGCTAGTGGACCGGCTACGGAGCAACGCAAGAGAAAGACGCAGCGGCGTTGGGGTCGCCGGAGCCCTGGTAAGTGGCCACTTGCGGATAAACGCAAAGGGGCCGAGTGAGTGGGAGTTGAGGCATCGTACCCGTCATGCCGGTGCCAATAAGGCGCTCCGGGGCCTTGCCTTGCTCCACCCAAAGTTCGAGAGCGGTGAGGACATCGTTCTCCGCACCCCCCGCCACTGGCGAGCCCTGGCCGAAGTTACGCGGGCCGATGCCGCCGGCACAGTGCCCCATACCGGGCACCATGAAGAGGCGGTAAAAATCCTGTAATTCGCTGGAGGAGCTACGGGCATCGGGCACGCGCTTCATAAAGGTCTTGACGCGCTCGTAATAGTCAATGGAACTGGCGGCCGGAATGGCGGCGTCACCCCAGCCGTGGAATTGAATCAGCTTGCCGCCGCGAGCGCGAAAGCTGCGCAGGTCGGGGCTGGAAGAGTTCAGGATGACACCGGCTTTTTGATGGCCGTATTCGACGTCGGCATCGAACTCGAGTGACTTAATATTCCAGTTAGTGTCCTCAAAAACAGCATGGCCAAAGAAAGAAGTGCCAAAGCCATTTTGCAGAGAACGTTGCGGCGGAGAAGTAACTGTCCAAACAGACCATGCGCCAGGAACCGCCTCAGTTCCGGGAGCGCTGCCCGCGAAGATCCGCTTGCCAGTGCGCGAGTTATGCGGGCCCTGGTAGATCTTGCGCAAGGCCACCACCTGGGGAGCGATGAGACATTGGTCATTGTCTTCGGCTTGACACGTAAGTACGGCGGGGTCGAAGTTACACTTACGCGGATCTTCCAGTAAGCCATCGCGCACGCCGTCTAAATTGTCGCAAGCTGCGACGACGGCTTTCTGAATGGCGGGTAACTTAGCCGGAGGAATCGCACTGCCGGGCTCCTTCAGCAGAGCTTGCATATTCCAGGCCGCAGCCGTCAGTAAGTAGGACCAGTCATTGGCCGGCGCGCCCGCAATGATGCCGTCAAAGTCTTCCGGGAAGCGTTGCGCCTGCATGAGGGCCTCGCGTCCACCGTCGGAACAACCGACAAAGTAACTGCGAGTGGCCGGCTTGCCGTAGAATGCCCGGATGACGGCCTTCGAGTGTGTACTGGTTTCTTTGAGGGCGCGATAGCCAAAGTCGATTAGCTTTTCGGGATGGCCGATGGCCCACGTGGCCCCGGGCGTCTTACTGTCGTGACCGTCATCGGTGCCGGCGGCCGCGTAGCCTCGGGCGACGGCGATGGCGATAGAACCGGCCGGGATGGAGCCAGCCCAGCCACCATTGCCCACTTGCTGATATTTACCATTCCAGCCTTCCACCGGCATCCAGACCTCAAAGCGAATCTCCGAATCGGTAGTGGGGCGAGCGATGGCTTTGACGGCGCAGTGCGCGGGAATCTTGGCGGCGGGCACCAGTTGCGCCGAGGCGATGGTGACTTTGTCGAGCTTCAATTGGCCGAGTTGTTCGCAGGGTTGTTGAGCGAAAGCCGGAACAGCAAGGAGGTACAGGAGCCATTTCATAACGACTATCTTATGCCGATTGGTGTAAGTCGCGGGCGAGGCAACCGGTGACGTTAGCGACGGCGAAGCTGATGCCATGCAGATTCTGATTCG
>JAYVUQ010000943.1:0-8971 GCA_043787785.1 Bryobacteraceae bacterium | reverse complement strand
GCTGTCTTGCTAGCCGACTTAGGTACGGCGGCGGTTATGGTAGGTACCGCGGCGGCGCTATTTTATGTCGCCGGCATGGAACGGCGATATTTTCTCATGGCCGTGCTGGCGCTTGTCCCCCTGATTGGTTTATCGATTCTGTTGAAGCCTTACCGGCTGCAACGCGTGCTTGGTTACTTGGATCCTGACTATAAGGTGACGAAGAAGTTTGATCCTACTGGCCGTTTGAAAGAGTATATCGAGAGCGGGAGCTCGAACCGGGATGCAGCTTATCAAGTGCGACAATCGAAAATTGCGGTGGGCTCGGGCGGTGTTTTTGGCTTAGGCCTGATGGAAGGTAAACAGAAGATGCATTACTTGCCGGAGGCCCATTCGGACTTTATTTATGCGGTGGTGGGCGAAGAGTTAGGTTTGTGGGGCGCCTCGGCGGTAATTGCCGGTTTTCTGATCTTGCTGTATCGCGGGTTGCGCCTGTTTTTTGCGGCACCCGATGATTTCGGGCGCTACCTGGCTTTGGCGATTACGGTATCGATTGTCCTGCAAGCTTTAGTAAACATAAGTGTCGTTCTGGACATGGCGCCCACCAAAGGAATTCCGTTGCCACTGATTAGTTACGGCGGTAGCTCCATGTTGGGCACCCTGCTGATGCTAGGCATGCTGATGAGCATAAGTGAGCATTCAGGATGAGTTGGAGTTTTCTCATGGCCGGTGGCGGGACAGGTGGGCACGTAGTACCCGCGCTCGCCGTAGCGCGCGAGTTACGGCGTCGCGGCCATGAGCCCTTTTTTGTCGGTACCCGCGAGGGAATCGAGGCGCGGTTGGTGCCTCGTGAAGGCTTTCCCCTCGAATGGATTGAGATCGGAGGCCTGAAGGGCTTCGGAGTCGCGCGCAAGATGCGAACCATGTGGCAGTTGCGCGCCAGCGTGGCGGAGTGCCGCCGCATCATGCGCAGGCGCAAACCGGTTGCGCTCTTCTCCATGGGTGGCTATGTCGCTGCCCCGCCGATGCTCGCGGCGATCGCGCGGAGGGTGCCGATGGTCGTTATGGAGCCGAACGCCATCGCCGGCTTGACGTCGCGCTGGCTCGGACGTTTTGCGGCGCGGGCGCTGGTGAGTTTTGAACAAACGAGGGCCAGCTTTCCTGCGGGCCGCAGCGAAGTTACAGGCCTGCCGGTGCGTGATGAGTTCTTCGAGGTAAAGCCGCCGTCAAATGGTCCGGAATTCACCGTACTGGTTACCGGTGGTAGCCAAGGTTCCCGGACCCTCAACCAGGCGGCGCGCGCCGCCTGGTTGGTGCTGGCGGGACAACGTATCAGCATGACTTTGCAATGCGGACGCCAGATGGAAGACGAATTGACTGCCGACTTCGCGCGGAGTGGTATGCGTGGCGAAGTAAGAGCCTTTCTGGATGACATGCCCGCCGAGTTTGCCAAAGCGGACTTAGTGGTGGCCCGCGCCGGTGCCGGTAGTTTGAGTGAATTGTGTGCCGCCGGCCGGCCCTCGGTACTGGTGCCTTACCCCTTCGCGGCGGACGATCACCAGCGTCGCAATGCCGAGGCGCTGGCGAGCCAAGGCGCGGCGCACGTGGTTTTGGATGCGGAATTCACGGGCGAGCGACTGCTCGCCGAGATTTCCTGGGCTCGGACAAATCGGACCGAGACCGAGATGATGGCGACGGCGGCGCGGAAAATGGCGAAACGCGGCGCGGCCGAAAGAGCAGCGGATTTGCTGGAAGAATTGGCTAACGGAGGGGAAAAATGACCAAAATCGACTGGGCTTTATTGCATACGGTGCTGAAGCCGGCTTTAGAACGAAGGCCCGAAAAGCTGGACCTTCCCGAACGCCCACGGGCGAGTACCCTGAGTACCGAATTTGACATGGCGCGTGAAAATCGAAACAATTTTGGGTGAGAATGTTTTTTAAGCAGCAACATCTCCATTTCGTGGGCATCGCCGGCATTGGCATGAGCGGCATTGCGGAGGTACTGCTGAATCTGGGTTACCAGATCAGCGGCAGCGACCTGAAGCTATCGCCGCTGACCGAGCGATTGACGGGCCTCGGTGCCCGGATCGCCGCTGGGCACGCGGCCGCCAATGTTGGCGAGGCGCAGGCCGTGGTGATGAGTTCGGCGGTGGCACCGGACAACCCGGAAGTGTTGGAAGCGCGCCGGCGCGGAATTCCTGTCATTCCGCGTGGTGAGTTATTGGCGGAGCTAATGCGGTTAAAGTACGGCATCGCCGTGGCCGGAAGCCACGGCAAGACGACCACCACGTCGCTTACGGCGGCGGTGCTGAGTCATGCCGGTTTGGATCCCACGGTGGTGGTCGGTGGCCGGGTGGGCATGATGGGCGGCTCGAATGCGCGGGTTGGCCAAAGCGAGATTCTACTAGTGGAGAGCGACGAGAGCGATGGCTCATTTCTCAAATTGGCGCCGATTGTGGCGGTCGTCACCAATATCGATCGTGAACATCTTGACCACTACGCCGACTTGGACGCCATCCGCCGCGCTTTCACTGATTTCATCAATAAAGTGCCGTTCTATGGCGTGGCGATTTTGTGCTTGGACGATGAGAACATCCAACAGATCTTGCCCGAAGTGAAGCGCCGCGTGCTTACCTACGGCACCAGCGCGCAGGCGGACTTAGTGATCCGCGATGCCCGCTATGGCCACTTAGCCAGCCAGTTTCGCTTGGAACTGCGCGGTAAGGACCTGGGCGAGTTTGAGGTGCCTTTGCCGGGCATGCACAACGTCCTCAACGCGACGGCCACGGTGGCGGTGGGCCTGGAGTTACAACTGACCAGCGCGCAGATTGCCGCCGGCCTCAAGAGCTTCACCGGTGTCGACCGGCGCTTTCAAGTGCGCGGCGAAGTGGCCGGAGTCACGGTGATTGACGATTATGGCCACCATCCCACTGAGGTACGCGCTACGCTCGATGCGGCTCGCCGTTGCCGCTTTGGCCGCGTGCATGTGCTGTTTCAGCCGCATCGCTACAGCCGCACCCACCATTTGATGGACGAGTTTGCCCGGGCCTTTCATCAAGCGGACGACGTCTACGTTACTGACGTTTACGCGGCCAGTGAGCAACCGATTGAAGGCGCGACGGGCGACGCCCTCGCCCGCCGTCTGCGCGACTTCGGCCATCGCGGCGCCACTTATGTCGGTTCTGTGGAGGCGGGTGTTGAGCAAATTACCGCCCAGGCGAAAGACGGCGACGTCATCATTACTTTGGGGGCCGGCAACGTGTCCCAAGCTGGAGAGCTGATCTTGGGCAGACTGCGTGAACGCGTATGATTATCGATTCGAACGACGAACGGCCACGCCAACGCGCCAACGCCCGCGAGGCGGAAGCGGTGTCGCGCGCGGCAGACAAAACGGGCGAGTTAGAAGAGGTTCAGGAACGCCGCAAGCGCGCGCGGGCCAAAAGACAAGAGTCCGCGCCGAAACAGAGTCCGCCGTGGAAGCTTCTCGGTTGGGGTCTGGCCGGAGTGATTTCGTTGTTACTTTTCCTCTGGATCGGGACCAGAGTGGACGAGTTTCTCACCACCGATCCGCGCTTTGCGCTTGTCCCAGCTACTGAAGTTGGCGAGCCCAGCCCGAACTTACAAATTAGTGGTATGAAACGGGCAGACCGCGAGGAGATCCTCAAGATCTTTGCCGCTGACCTCGGCAAGAGCATTTACTTGGTGCCGCTCGCCGGGCGCCGCGAGAGGCTCACCAAAGTGGATTGGATTCGCGACGCCTCTGTGTTACGTATCTGGCCCAATCGTATTCAGGTGCATCTGACTGAGCGTCTCGCGGTGGCTTCGCTCCATTTGCCTCCCACGCCGCGCGATCAGGAACTGGCGCACGACTTTCACCTCGCCCTGATCGATGGCGAAGGAACGATCCTGACTCCTTACGGCGAGGCGCGGGCACCGGCACCGGTAGTCACCGGCATTACGGCCGCTACGCCTATCGAAGAACGCAAGATCCGCGTGCAGCGCGTCATGAAGTTAATGCGCGAAGCCGGCATCTACCGGGAGCGCGTGGCGCGTGTCGACGCTTCTGACCCGAATAACCTGAAACTCTTTCAGCCTTTCATGGATCGCGAAATCATCTTGCTACTAGGCCACGAGAATTTCTTCGTGCGCCTCGAAAACTATTTTACGAATCTCGATAAATTGCCCCAAAACGCTAATATTCCGGGCTTTGACTTACAGCCGGAAAATCAAATTGTGGCGTTAAGCCCCGTTGCGAAAACGGCGCCGGCAAACCATACGGCCGAGGAGCGGCCCGAATGAACAAGCGGAAACCAATCTTAGCGGCCGGAGTGGATGCGGGCAGCAGCCGGACCCGGTGCGTGATCCTGTCCGTCGAAGACGAACGCGTCCGCTATCTCGGCCACGGCGAACACGTCTCCCGCGGCTGGACCAAGGGCAAACTCGCCGACCAGCAGAGCGTCGCCGAAAGCGTGCGTTGGGCGGTCCGCAGTGCGGAGCAAGCGGCGATGCAGCCTGTCGAATCGGCGGTGATCGGCCTGGGCGGCCCCGGTGTCGTGGGAGGATCAGCGCGCTGGCCTTACGAATTCGGGCGTCCCCGCAAGCTCGATACGGCTGATCTCGAATATGCCATCCGGCGCGCCTCCCGCGTGCAGATGGAAGAGGATCGCCTGCTCTTGCAGGTCTTCCCCCAGGACTTTACCGTCGATGGCCGCTCCGGCTTCCGCAATCCCAAAGGCATGACGGCGGAGTTACTCGAAGCCCACGTCCATTTGGTGACCGCTTCGGTTCAAGAACATCAATGCCTGGTCAACGCCTTGCATTCGGCTAGCTTGGGCGTCGAAGAGACCGTCTTTGAACCGATGGCGGCGGCCTATGCCGCGTTGCGCTGGGAAGAGCGGCGTCAGGGCGTCGTCTTGCTCGACATCGGAATGCAGTCCACGGACATTGTCGTTTACCACGGTGATTCGCTCCTGTGCACCACCTCCATTCCCATCGGCGGCGAGCAATTCACCAACGACGTCGCCTATGGGCTCACCGTGGCGCCGGAAGAAGCCGAACAACTGAAGCTCCAAGTGGGCTGCGCGATGGTTGACTTAACCTCGCCGAAGAGTATCATCGAAATACCCTCACCCGAGGGCCGGCCGCCGCGCGAAGCCATGCGCCGGGATTTGAGTTTAATTTTGCAAGTGCGCGCGGAAGAGCTTTTTGAGAAACTGCACGAAGCGATTGACGATTGCGGCATGACGAAACAATTGTTACAAGGCGCCTTACTGAGCGGCGGCGGATCGCGCCTGCCTGGGTTACTGGAACTGGCCGAACGTGTACTGGGTTGCCCGGTGCGGATGGCCGTAGTGGATGCGGATGGTATCGCGGATCTTCCGGACGCTCTGGAAGACCCCGCGTGGACGACGGCGACGGGCTTGGCCATGTACTCGGCCCGTATCCGTCTCAGGAAGGAATCAACGAAGCGAGCGCCAGGTTTTCTAGGCCTTGTCTTTCGTTAGAGGGACCGTTTGACCATGGGACAACTCGAGATCTCGAAATTCAATCCGATGCGTTTTGAATTGCAGGACGATGAAGAACGGCGGGCCGGCACGCGGATTAAGGTAATCGGCGTCGGTGGTGGCGGCTCCAACGCCGTCGCGCGCATGATGACCGAAGGCGTCACCGGCGTCGACTTTCATATTCTGAATACCGACCGGCAAGCGCTAATTGCCTCACCGGTACCGAATAAGTTACAAATCGGAACGAAGATTACCAATGGCCTCGGCGCCGGGGCTGACCCGTCTGTCGGCCGTCAAGCCGCGCTCGAAGATACCGACCGCATTCTTGAAATCCTGGATGGCGCCGACATGGTCTTCGTTACCGCCGGCCTGGGCGGTGGCACCGGCACGGGTGCGGCGCCCGTCGTGGCGGCGCTCGCCAAGGAGATGAACGCGCTCACCGTCGCGGTGGTTACCAAGCCCTTCGAGTTCGAAGGACCGCGTCGCATGAAGCAGGCGGAGAAAGGGTTGGCCGACTTAGCCGCCGCCGTCGATACGGTAATCTCGATTCCGAATAACCGCTTACTCGAGTTAGTGCCCAAGGGTACCAGTTTCTTCGACGCCTTCCGCATCGCCGACGACGTCCTGCGTCAAGGTGTGCAGGGCATCAGCGACATCATGACTACCCCGGGCCTGATTAACCGTGATTTCTCTGACATTCGCGCCATCATGAGTGGCATGGGCTACGCGATGATGGGTACGGCTTCGGCCGAAGGCAAAGATGCCGCCATGGAAGCGGCGCGCCAGGCGATCAGTTCGCCGCTGCTGGAAGAAGGCGGTGTGGAAGGCGCGCGGGGCATCCTGATCAACATCACGGGTTCGAGCCAATTGGGCATCCATGACGTTAACGCGGCTTGCTCGCTGATTCGGCAATCGGCGAAGAATGACGATGTGCAAATCAACTTCGGCGTGGTGATGAACGAGGCCCTGGGCGACATCGTCAAAATCACCGTGATTGCCACCGGCTTCAATCGGCCCCATTTGCCGGCCATTGAGCGCAAGACGTTCTACCCCACTACGGTGGACACCCCCATTCTCACTTCCGATCCCCAAATGCACTTCCAGGAAGAAATGGAAGAAATCATTGAGGAGGAGGAAGAGTATTTCATCCCGGAAACCGCGGCAACGTTGGGTGAGCCCGAGATCATCGAACTGCCTTCGCGGAACGAATCCTGGGCCGGCCAAGCCCGCCAAGCCGCCGCACCGATTTCGGCCGAGACGCTGCGCCGCGAATCATTGCGTCCACCGGAACGCGCCACCTTAGCGCGTCCCGAAACGAACGTGGTGGAGCCGGAGCCCTTAATGGCCTCGCCCGTTGAGCCGCCCACGCCCACGCCCACGCCCGCGCCGCCCCGCTTCGAGTTCTTCCGCCGCGAACGGCCCGCCTTCATGAGTCGTTTCGAGAGCATCTCCGAAACCGGCCCCGAAGTGGTAGAGACTAGTTTCGTTAACACCACCACGGCCACCGAGCCGGAGCCGGCAAAGCCCGAGCCGCCTAAGGACGATATCGATATCCCGGCTTTCCTGCGGCGCGAACGCAAGCTGTTTCAGTAACTCAGTGATACCCTAAGGGGGTACATGTCTGAGACGACTTCCCGCTTCAATAGCCGCTTTTTCCACGTCGCCGACCCGTTTCACCGGGACTGGGAGGTGGAGTTCCGCTGGCTGCAGACGGGCATCTCCATTCGCCACGCCGACACCGTCGACGTAAAGTTCGAGCTCCGTTCCGGCCATGAAACGCAGGAAAAAGTCATCGCGCTGCCGCACCCGCTGCTGCTCGAACTCTCGAAATCGAGCGGCGTCCCGGTCACCGATCCCTGGTGTATGCGCCTCGCCTCAGCCCACCTCCTGATCATGATGCGCACCTGGGAGGACATGGACAAGACGCTCATCACGCTTTCCTTGCCAGATCTGCAGCGCGCCCAAAACGCGGTCGCCAAAGCCAACGCTGGCGTTCGCGGCGCTGCTTAAGTCACTCGATGAAACGAATCGGCCCATCGTGCGTCTGATTTAGCACATGCCCGTTTCATCGTGGGTCATTGTCGCCACCATCACGATTCTCATGTCCCAAACTGTTCGCGCGGCTCCGGCCCCTCCTCCGGCCCCTCCGCTGCCTCGTCTACTGCGTGACCTGGAGTACCGACCGAACCTGCGCTTTGACGCCTCGCTGCCGGCGAGCAGCGCGCCTGCGCCGGTGGCGATCATCGTGCACGGCGGCGGTTGGGTGCGGGGAGACCGGCGTACCAACGTCGAGCCTCTATTCGAGCCGCTGACCAACGCTGGGTTTGCATGGTTCTCCATCAGCTACACCCTGGCCACGAACCCTCTGGAAGTGGGCTCCGCGGTCACGGACGTCGAAGCCGCCATTCTTCACATCCGCACCCACGCCGGCGAGTATCACATTGACCCTGATCGCATCGTCCTCATCGGCGAATCTGCCGGCGGCCAACTCGCCGCGATGGCTGCCCTGGGCCGCACCGCCGGCGATGGGGTGAAGGCCGTCGTCGCGCTCTACACCCCTACTGACCTGGCAGCCCTGGCCCGCACCAGCGATCTGATTCCCGCAGTGATTCGTGAACAACTGAAGGGCACGCCCTGGGCTGGCCTGATTCTGGCTCGCCTCGAACAGCTCTCGCCCTTGGCTCGCATCCATAAGGACATGCCCCCGTTTTTGTTCATCCACGGCGATGCGGATCCGCTAGTGCCGTTGGCACAGTCCCGCGTGATGTGCGACCGCATGCAAGCTCTGGACGTGGCCTGCCAACTGATCACGGTGCCCGGGGGCGGCCATGGCATGCGCGCCTGGGAGTCCTCACCCGCCTACAAGCAAGAGATGGTCCAGTGGCTTCAGCAGCAGTTGGGCGTTTCCGTCCAGGCCCCCGTCCAGCCTTAGCGACCCGATGGCGGCGATGGCAGGTGACGAAACAAAGCCGGGAGTTGTTAATTTCATTGGTTTCCCCCCCCTTTTAGAGTTGTGCCTGTACGTGTGTGGCTATGCTTTCTGCATGCCCCACCTGAGCGTAGCAGACGGAAGTCAAGGATTTTCGGTAAGTTGTTGATTTGGTTTGGCGAAAGTGCCGTGAACGCAAACTATGGACCGCCCCGGAGATGGCCAAATTGCGGGTCGAAAATGCGCGAAGGCGGGGCGAATTCCGCAGTGAGCGGTCGGTAAGTGGTTGATTCGAAGGATTTTGCGGAAATATGGGACCACCCCGTGGGTGGTCTCATATAGGAGCGCGCTTGGCAGCGGCACCAAGCAGGTAGCTTGGCACGCTCTTGAGGAACGCAGTTTCTCTATTGAGACAATCAATCAATTGGCTTACGGAAGAGGCGGAGCTAAAGCTCCGCGCGGGCGGAAGCCCGCCGTTACCGGGAAGATAGTGAACAGGGTGGTGGGCTGTCCCCACATTCTGGGGTGGATGCCCGCAAAAGATATTTGAGAACTTT
>JAYVUQ010000942.1:0-2895 GCA_043787785.1 Bryobacteraceae bacterium | reverse complement strand
TCAACGTCGTGATAGCTACCATCGAAAACCGTGACTTTAATTCCGGAGAGGGCATAACCAGCCAAAACACCGCGCTCGAGCGATTCCCGGACACCCTTTTCGATCGCCGGAATAAATTCCTTGGGAATCGAGCCACCGGAAATGCCATTGACGAACTTAAAATCTTCGCCGTCTTCGCCCTGAAAGGGCTCCACCCGGAGTTTTACCTTCGCGTATTGGCCGCTGCCGCCGGTTTGCTTCTTGTGCGTGTATTCGTTCTCGGCCTTGTTCCGAATCGTTTCGCGATAAGCTACCTGCGGCTTACCCACGTGCGCTTCAACGCCGAACTCGCGCTTCATACGGTCGACAATGATTTCCAAGTGCAGCTCGCCCATGCCGGCGAGGATGGTTTGGTTCGTTTCGGGGTCGGTGGAGACCCGTAAAGTGGGGTCTTCCTGGACCAGCTTACCGATAGCCATGCCCATCTTTTCTTGATCGGTCTTGGTCTTGGGCTCGATCGCCAGTTGAATTACCGGTGCCGGGAAGTCAATCGACTCAAGCAATACCGGCTTATCCGGATCGCAAATCGTGTCGCCAGTGATTACACTCTTCAGACCAACCACGGCACAAATATCGCCAGCCAGAATTTCTTGAATTTCCTCACGCTTATTTGCGTGCATCTTCACCAATCGGCCAATGCGCTCGTTGCGGTTCTTCGAGACATTTAGTACGGTTTGACCGGCGTTGAGTTTGCCAGAATAAACACGCATAAAGGCCAGCTGGCCCACAAAAGAATCGGTCATGATCTTGAAGATCAGTCCAGAAAAGGGTTCGGCATCGTCAGCCTTGCGCTCAATCACCAGTTCTTTATCGTCAACATCGTGACCCTTGATCGGGGGCACGTCGAGCGGATGCGGCAGATAGTCCACCACGGCGTCGAGCATATTCTGAACGCCCTTATTCTTAAAGGCAGAACCTAGGATTACCGGGAAGATCTTTTGCGCGATCGTTGCTTTTCGGATGCCCGCTTTGAGCTCTTCCTGCGTGATTTCTTCACCATTCAGGTACTTCTCGGCGAGTTCGTCGACCGCTTCAGCTACAGCTTCCACCATGAGCTCGCGGTATTCCTTGGCTTGATCCAGCAATTCCGCCGGAATTTCGATATCGTCAAAGGTCGCGCCTAACTCTTCGTTGTGCCAGATGCGAGCCTTCATCGTCACTAAGTCGACGATGCCCTTGAATTGATCCTCGCCGCCCACCGGAGTCTGAATGATCACCGGCTTACAACCCAAGCGATCAATCATTGTCTGCACGGAACGGAAGAAATCGGCACCCACGCGGTCCATCTTATTCACAAAACAGATGCGCGGCACATGGTACTTGTCGGCTTGACGCCATACTGTTTCGGTTTGCGGCTGCACACCCGCCACAGCGTCGAAGACGGCCACCGCGCCATCGAGTACTCGAAGGCTGCGCTCTACCTCGGCCGTGAAATCAACGTGGCCTGGGGTGTCAATGATATTGATCTGAATGTCGTTCCACTCGCAAGTCGTCGCGGCGGAAGTAATCGTAATGCCACGCTCCTGCTCCTGCGCCATCCAGTCCATCGTGGCCGTGCCTTCATGTACTTCACCGATCTTGTAAGTGCGGCCGGTGTAATAGAGAATGCGCTCAGTCGTGGTGGTCTTACCAGCATCAATGTGGGCCATGATGCCGATGTTACGCATGCAGATTAGTGGTACGGTGCGGGGCATAGTTTTTGTGGACGCCTTATCGTTTTGGGAACAGGCTTATTACCACCGGTAATGAGCGAAAGCCTTGTTGGCTTCAGCCATGCGGTGTACTTCATCCTTTTTCTTAATTGCGCCACCGCGAGAATTTGCGGCGTCATTCAATTCATTGGCCAACTTCTCGCTCATGCCCTTCTCTGAACGGCCACGCGAGTACAACAGTAACCAGCGGATCGCGAGCGAGGTTCGGCGATTATTCGGGACTTCGATCGGTACTTGATAGTTGGCACCGCCAACGCGGCGCGTTTTCACTTCGAGCAACGGCTTGCAGTTTTCCACTGCCTTCTTGAATAACTTGAGGGCTTCATCCCCACCGCGCTGTTCCAACATCTGCATCGACTCATAAAAGAGCCGCTGGGCAGTATTCTTCTTGCCATCCCACATCATGCAGTTCACAAACTGCTCCACCAACGTGGAGTTGTAGACGGGATCGGGCAATAATTCGCGGCGTTCCGCTCTGCGACGACGAGACATAAATTTCTCCTGAGTCCTCTATTAGCTCTTAGGTCCGGTCTTGGGCCGCTTGGCACCGTACTTCGAACGGCTTTGCTTACGATTGGCCACACCGGCGGTGTCGAGCGTACCGCGCACAATGTGATAACGCACACCAGGCAAATCTTTCACGCGGCCACCGCGGATCAGCACAATCGAGTGCTCCTGCAGATTGTGGCCCACGCCGGGGATATAGCTAGTGACTTCAATGCCGTTCGTTAAACGAACACGGGCCACCTTACGGAGCGCCGAGTTAGGCTTCTTGGGAGTCGTCGTGAAGACCCGGGTGCAGACGCCACGGCGCTGCGGACAAGCAGCCAGAGCCGGGCTCGCCGTCTTATAATTGGTCACAACCCGACCCTTACGCACAAGTTGATTAATCGTAGGCACGCTAAGTTAATACCTTTAAAACGAATTGGCTTTGGTGAACCCCTTTAACCTCAACGACATACGGCTTAAACACGCGCACATCATTGGAGGCCAAATTGACCGCCCGCAAGTCTTTTCTTTGAGGGAAAAAAACCACTGGCGTCTCCGCTTAGTCCCATGAGGACCGAAACACGGAACGGGGCAAATCTACTTCGGACAAGTCCATTCCACCAAGCGAAGCTATGTTCACCGATGTAGCGGGACC